>SYEI01000070.1 GCA_005800865.1 Bacteroidota bacterium
CTTAACAAAATCATTAAATGGTGGAACAACATGGAGTGTGCCAGTTAAAATAATAGATGCTTTAAGTGATGGAGCCAAAAGACCGTTAGATAGACCTTGGTTAGCTGTAAGTAATTCGGGCAATAATGTTTATGTAACCACAAAACCTGCTCCTTGGATTTTACCACCCAATAGGCCATATTTTATAAGTTCATCAAATGGAGGAACTAGTTTTAATACTTGGCGCTATCTTGATACTACAAATTTTTTAGTTGGAAATGTTATTGCTGCCTCAATGGCAGCTCCTGCAATAACGGGGAATACTGTCATTGCAATTTACCCCAGCTATTTACCTTCACAAAGTGTATTTGCCAAATATATCTTAGCTAAAACAACCAACGGAGGTGGCACCTTTAATTACAGTACTGTTTTTAATTCTTCCTTCAGTACTGCTGCATCAAACGATTCAGCTAAATTGAGCTATAGAGTCATTATAAATCCTACTAACAGTAATCATTATGTTTTTTTGACAATAGGTAGTTTAAGTGGAGTTGATTATGATATTTATATGACGGAAACATTTAACGGAGGCACTAGCTGGTCGGCTTTAATGCGCATTAATGATGATGTACTAAATAATGGAAAAATGCAAGATTTGGTTTGGGGAGACTTTGATTCTAATGGTAATTTAGCTATTACCTGGCGAGATAGGAGAAATGGTTCAGGACCTGGTTACGCCAGAGCATCAGAAATTTATGGTGCATATAGAGCAGCAGGCTCATCCACTTTTACACCCAATTTTAAAATAAGTAGTACACTTGAAACTTATGGAAATATATTAGCAGAAAGCGGAAATGATGTTATGAGTATGGCTTTAAGAAATGATACTTTACATACAGTTTGGGGAAGCACAAGAGATGGTTCATTAGACATTTGGTATTCTCGGACGAAAGCTTCTACAGGTGGGACAACCGACATCAAACTTTTAAATAGCGAATCTTTAATAATAAAGAGTTTTCCAAATCCTTTTACTGATGATTTAATTGTTTCTGTAAACAACAATACAAAAATAGATGTAATTGAAATTTATTCTTCAACAGGAAAGTTAATTTTGTCACAAAAAAGTGACGCTATTGAAATAAAATTAAGTTTGAAATATTTAGCAGACGGCATTTATCAGATAAAAATACAACAAGGTAGTTTAATCTCTTACAAAAAGATAATTAAGCAATAACTGTTAGTAAATGAAAATACTAATGAGGTAATTTATCCTGAAAGTAGCCATACACCCAAGTACCAGCAACGGCACTTAAAAAGGTAATAATTATAACCGTAAAACCACTTCCTATTTGAGCAAATAATGGTCCAGGGCAAGCGCCAGTAATAGCCCAACCTAAACCAAAAATTAAACCACCAATAATAACTCCTTTGTTATTAGTTTTTGGAGTTAAAATCACTTGCTCTCCGTCTAAGGTTTTAATATTATATTTTTTAATAATGAAAACCGAAATCATTCCAACAACAACTGCAGTTCCAATAACACCATACATGTGAAACGATTCAAATCGAAACATTTCTTGAATGCGAAACCAACTTACGATTTCAGCTTTCACAAATACAATTCCAAATAACATTCCTATAAATGCATACACTAAGTTAGCCGTCCAAGGTTTTTTAATGTCTGAATTATTGATGCAAGTTGCCTTTAATTCAAACTCATCATTTTCTACATTTTTTAAATTTTGTGTTGTCATGATTTACTGATTAAAGATTTAATAAAAAAGGTAAGATTAACCACGTCATAATAAAGCCACCAATCATAAAACAACAGGTTGCAATTAAAGAAGGTAACTGTAAATTAGACAAACCCATGATGGCATGGCCACTTGTGCAACCGCCGGCATAACGTGTTCCAAAACCAACCATAAAACCACCTAATACCATAAATACAAAACCACGCAAGGTTAATAAACTGTTCCAACTAAAAATATCGGTTGGTAATAAATGTTCGAAATCTTTTACATTATTAGCAGATAACGCTTCCTTTGTACTTTCCGCAATAACTATTGGATTTGGATTAGTTAAAACAAAAGAGGCAATAATGCCACCAATAGCAACACCTCCTACAAAAAATAAATTCCAAGATTCTTTTTTCCAATCGTATTGAAAAAATTTAATATTAGCTGGAATACAAGCTGCACAAATATGACGTAACGAAGATGAAATCCCAAAGGATTTATTTCCAATTAATAATAGCGCAGGAACAGTTAATCCAATAAGGACACCTGCAACGTACCATGGCCAAGGTTGTTTTAATAATTCTAACATAGATTTTTGGGTTTAAAATAAACATCCTCCGTCCTGCGGACACCTCCTTCAAAGGAGGAAATGTTTTACGTTAATTAATAAGCAATTTTCTTCAATTTCGCCTTCACTGTATCATTAGGTTCTACTAGTGGCAAACGAACTGTTGGTTGAGTAATTTTCTTTTTTGCTAATACTACTTTTACACCGCCAGGATTTCCATCTGCAAATAATTGCTCAGTGATTTCCATTAATTTGTAATGTAATTTTTGCGCATTCTTTAAATCATGTACTAAGGCAAAACGCACCATATCACTAAAATCTTTCGGATACGCATTCGCCACAACAGATATAACTCCATCTGCACCACTTGCAATTAAAGGTAAGGTTAAATTATCATCACCACTAATAATTAAGAAATTATCAGGACGGTATTTAATAATTTTCATGCATTGCTCAATATTTCCGCTAGCTTCTTTAATAGCTATGATGTTTTTAAATTCATTAGCTAAACGTAAAGTTGTTTCAGCAGTAATATTTGAAGCGGTGCGTCCTGGTACATTATACAATATAATTGGTAATGGACTGGCCTTTGAAATAGCTTTATAATGCTGGTAAATACCATCTTGAGAAGGTTTGTTGTAATATGGAGATACCGAAAGAATGGCATCAAAATCAGATAAATCATCTTTCTTTAATTGCTCAACTAATTCAGCAGTGTTATTACCACCAACACCTAATACTAATGGAACACGTTTTTTAGTTGTCTTAATGATATGGGCAATCACTTGTCTTTTTTCTTCTTTAGATAAAGTAGCTGTTTCTCCTGTAGTTCCTAGAACCACAATATACTCTACTCTCCCCTTGATGATATGTTCTACTAATTTTGTTAATGCAGGAAAATCAACTTCTCCTTTTGCTGTAAATGGTGTTACTATTGCCACACCTGTTCCTGTAAAATTTGTTGCTTGAGCCATTATTTAGTTGTTTTAATCATGTGTAAATATACAATTACTTGCTCTAAAAATTTTGATGGATTATTTGTTTGATCACCATCGATGCTAATATCAAAAATAGGATTTTGAAAATGACTGATTTTACATTTAGCTGTTACTAATTTACTAATGGCTAATGTCTTTATTTGTTCAGCATCTCCCAAATTAATCAATGCATCAATTGGCTTTAGACTCAATGTTTGAATAACTTGCTCTGTGGGTAATCCAAAAAAATTAAATTGTTTTTTATCTAATATCGTATGCTCAAAATTTGGTTTTGGTGTTTGTTCGGGCTTACCATCAAATACAACTGCCACATGAACATTGATATTATCCTTTTTACAAGAATTAATAAAATCAACCACATTACTTAATTGATTATCATAGGCGATAATTAAGACATTGGATAATTGACTCCAAGGTATAAATTGTTTATTGCCATTTGGACTTTCTTTGCTAGAAAGTAAATAGTTGGCTATGTTGTTTAATAGTGACACTGTAATTATTTATTTACAAATCTTAAATATAATTTCAATTTTCTAACTTTTTAGCTTCGTTCCAAAACACATCCATTTCAGCTAAGGAACAATCGGCTAAAGCTTTGCCTTGTGCTAAAATTTTTTGTTCCATGTAATTAAAACGAGACATAAATTTTTTGTTTGTTTTTTCTAATGCATCTTCCGAATTGATATTTAAGAAGCGAGCGTAATTTATTAAAGCAAATAACACATCTCCTAATTCAGATTCTAATTTATAATGAATTTTATTTTTAGATTCTTCATCTTTAGCCGAATGCATAGAAGCTACTTCTACTTGCAATTCCGCTAATTCTTCTTGCACTTTTTCCCACACTTGATTTGGATCTTCCCAATCAAAACCAATAGCCCTCGCTTTATCTTGAATACGTAAAGCCTTTAATAACGAAGGCATGCTGTTTGGTACACCTGATAAAGCGCCTTTATTTCCTTCTTTTTGTTTGAGCTTTTCCCAGTTAGTAGTTACCTCTTCGGCATTAGCCACTTTCACATCACCATAAATATGCGGGTGACGGAAAATCATTTTATCGCATAAAGAATTAATGACATCTGTAATATTAAAGTCATTAGTCTCGCTTCCAATTTTAGAATAGAAAACTAAATGCAATAAAATATCTCCAATCTCTTTTTTGATTTCGTTTTTATCACCTTTTAAAATGGCATCGCTTAATTCATAAGTTTCCTCAATGGTTAAATGACGTAAGGTTTCCATGGTTTGTTTTTGATCCCAAGGGCATTTCGCTCTTAGGTCATCCATGATGTTCAATAACCGTTCAAAGGCAACTAGTCTTTCGTCCATTTTATAATGATTTTAAAATCGCGCTTTCCACATCTGCACTATCCCACTTCGCTTCAATGTCTGGCATTGCCATAATTTTATCCATGATAGCTTGCTGTTTGTTTCCATTCACTAAAGCTTCGCTGTATCTAATATGTGGACTATACGTTACCATACTGTATAATGGAATCCATTTTTCAGGATGTTTTGCACTAAAGTGAGCTTCAATTTTCTTTTGTAATAAAAAAGTTTTATCAGCAGTTTTGTCACGCATTTCTATAAAGTTAGCAATCGCTAAATCAGCAATCGCGTCACCATCTGGCTTACGCAATGTTTCGTATTCTTTTAAACAAGCGCCGTTTAAGTCGCCATACTTATCCATTAATTCATTTAAAACCACACAGTCTTCAAAACCACAATTCATTCCTTGTCCATAAAAAGGAACAATAGCATGAGCCGCATCACCAATTAGAGCAATTTTTTCGTCCCACACCCAAGGTTTACATTTTACCGTTACTAAACTTGATGTTGGATTAGTCATCCAATCTTCTATTAAAGTTGGCATCAAAGGAACTGCATCAGGAAACTCTTGTTTGAAGAATGCCATCACTTCCTCTTTGGTTTTGATGGTATCAAAAGACACTTTCCCTTCCATTTGAAAAAACAAGGTACAAGTAAAACTACCATCCATGTTTGGTAAGGCAATCATCATAAAGCTTCCACGAGGCCAAATATGAAGACAATTTTTTTCAATTAAATGTTCACCGTTTGGTCCGGCTGGAATCACTAATTCTTTATAACCAGCATCAATATAAAATTGCTGGTAATCAAAACGATCCGATTGAAATTGCATTTGGGTACGCACAGCACTAAACGCGCCATCAGAACCTAATACGATATCACTTTTTACATCTGTTGTTTTATTGGTTGACGTATTAAAAAACGATAATTCATTAGTTTTTCTATCTAACTTATCGCAACGCTCTTCAAAATGTAAAGTTACATTTGGTTGTTGTTCTGCTAAATCCATCAAACGCATATTGATCCCACCACGTGATACTGAATAAATAGCCTGATTATCTTTACCGTAGGCTTGATAAGTTGATGAACCATCTTTCATATGAATGGCGCGACCATACATAGGAATCGCTATCTTTTTAATTTCATCTGCAATGCCCACACCTTCTAATCCTCTCCAACCTCTATCGCTTAAGGCTAAGTTAATAGAACGACCAGCAATCATATTTGCTTTACGCATGTCACCACGACGCTCATACACATCAACTTTATAGCCTCGTTTTGCTAAATAAATTGAAACTAAAGAACCAACTAATCCGGCACCGACAACTGTTATATTTTTTTGAGTACTCATAATATATTCGAAATTTTTAAAGCACTAATTTATCCTTTTCTTTGGTAAATGACAGATATTTTAATTGACAATTTAACGTTAAAAGTGATTATTTGTTTATAATGAATTGGTGCTGAAGATTTAAAAAATTTTGCATTCGTTTTAATAAATGTAAATTTGAAATGTGCTTAAACGATTTGAATTAAATATCAATAAAAATAGGCTTTTTAGCAAAACTGATAAGATATTAGTGGCTTTTAGTGGCGGC
>SYEI01000071.1 GCA_005800865.1 Bacteroidota bacterium
ATTCGCATTTAACTCCAATTCTAAGCCTCTTCTATAACTACTTTCCACGTTTACCCTGTTGTATGCACCAACATCATTTATTTGTCCGTTTAATACCAATTGATTTTTATACTGCATATCATAAAAATTAAACCCAATACTTACATTTTTAAATCGATGAGTTGCTCCAATTTCCAAATCATTTAGTTGCTCATATTTTGGTCGGCTTTTTTTACTTGAATTAATAAAATCATCTCTGTTAGGCTCCTTATTGGCGATGCCATAACTAGCGTACACATTTGTGTTTTTAGTTAGCAAATAATTTACACCCACTTTAGGATTAAAAAATCCATAGGACGTATATACTTGTTGCTTTTCAATTAACGATGTATCAAAACCTAAGAAATTGTAATTCACATTTCGGTATTGTAAATCAATAAACGCAGTTAATTTATCTGTTGGACGAATGGTCGTTTTTAAATACACATTCGCATCATATTTGTTAGCTTGATTGTTATAATACACAGGTTTAAAATCGTTTGGATTGCTGTATTGCGCCCATATGACTTCACCGAAATGTTTTCCAAAATACGTATTATAACCACCACCCAATACAAAATTTAATAATGTGCTTGGCTTGTAATTAATATTAGCAATAACACCCGTAAAATCATTATCCAACCAACGTCGTCTAATTAAATCAGTAGATGATATTGTGGTATTACTATCTACTATAACATCTGGCATATTATAATCCGTTAATGATTCGGCTTGTTTATATTGCTCATAATAGCCTTTACCTTTTGTGTAATGCCCTGTAACATTAACATTTAGTTTGCTATTAAACGAATGAATGAAATGTAATTGATAATTGTCTTGGCGGTAATTATCAGTTTCGTTATTGTAATATTTTGTTAATGTATCTTGCCCTTGGATTGAAGTGTATTGCCCGCTAGGATTATAGGTTCGGTTACCATTATCAATACTATCCTTTGGAACATAATACCAAGCTTGATAGGTTTTTTCCCAACCGCTAAATAGAATTGCTTTTACCACCGTTTTTTCACCATAATATCCACCCGAAACATAAAACGAATTTAATTTAGAAGCAGCTCTATCAATGTAGCCATCACTCATAATTTGTGAAGCACGCGCATCAAACGTAAAATGATTATTTATTAACCCCGTTCCTGCTGCTACTGTATTTTTCATCGTTTTAAAGGAACCAATGCTATTATTTATTTGAGCATAAGCTTTTTCATTTAGTTCATTGGTTTGCATATTAATACTCGCACCAAAAGCACCTGCCCCATTAGCTGAAGTACCAACACCACGTTGCACTTGCAAATTATTAGTTGATGATAAAATATCAGCCATGTTTACAAAAAATGTTCCTTGACTTTCGGCATCATTAATAGGCACTCCGTTAACCGTTACGTTAATTCGAGTTCCATCTGTTCCTCTTATTCGCAAACCAGTATACCCTACTCCGTTACCAGCATCCGAATTAATAACCACTGATGCCATAGAATTTAACGCATATGGTAAATCTTGACCAACGTTTTGTTTTTTTATGTCCTCTCCACTTAAATTAGAATACGCAAAAGCGGAAGTGTTATCTACACGTGTTGCATTTACAACAACTTCATCTAGTGATTTATTGTCTTGAGTCATGGTAATTTCGATTGTCATCAGATCTTTAATGTCTAATGAATCTTCTCTTACTTTATAACCCACACACTTTGTCACCAACACATATTTACCAGGTTTTAAATTGGCAAACTCAAATAATCCATCAGCATTTGATTGCGTTGATAAGAAGGTGTTTTTAATTCCTATGACCGAAAAAGGAATTGGCTTTTTGTCGGGGTCCGATACAAACCCACTTAATTTTGATTGCGCTTGCAAGCTATACGAGCAAGACGTGAACAAGGCTAAAGCCATTGCTTTTTTGATTGTTTTAAAGTTCATTTTTTACTTTTTTCATTTGTTAATAATAACATCGCAAGGGGATGCGACATCGTTGTTAACTGTTTCCCTACGCAGGCATTACCCTGATCAGGTGCATACATACAAACGTTTGGCGTTAATATGTAATGGGTATAATCTCAGCTTTAAATGAAAAATTATTTAAAGCACCCCTAAAGATCTGCGGCAAATGTAATTATTTTTTTGAGAAAGAGAAATTATAACCCCAAATGCTTCGACTTCACTTCCTGTCCAAAAAACAAAGAAGCATGGCTGTCAAATAATTCTGTACTATCCGTGGTTAAGAAATTTAAGGAAGATGTTTTAGAAATACGTATCTCCATTTCTGGATGACGAACTAAATAATCTTTTAAGCCTTCAGCTACTATTTGTCCTTGAGTTAATACTTTAACTCCACTTGGCAAATGTTGCTCAATTAATGATTTAAGTAAAGGATAATGTGTGCAGCCTAAAATAACGGTGTCGATATTTTTTGATTGAGAAAATAAATGATGCACATGTTTCTCTACAAAATAATTTGCTCCTACTCCATCTAACTCGTTATTTTCGATTAATGGAACCCACATGGGGCAAGCCTCTTGAAACACTTTAATGTCTGGAAAAAACTTTTCGATTTCTATCACATACGATTGCGAAGTTACCGTTCCGCTTGTTGCAAAAATGCCTACCTCTTTTGTTTTAGTATAATTTCCAACAATTTCTGTTGTAGGTCTAATAACACCTAGCACTCTTTTATTGGGTGCAATCTTTAGTAAATCTTTTTGTTGAATGGTTCTTAAGGCTTTTGCCGAAGCGGTATTACAAGCTAATATTACTAATTCACACCCTTGGTCAAATAATGCTTTTACACATTCCAAAGTATATTCATATACTGTGTCAAATGATCTCGATCCATAAGGTGCGCGGGCATTATCTCCCAAATATAAATAATCGTCTTGTGGTACAGTTGCAACTAATTCTTTTAAAATAGTCAAACCTCCGTAACCAGAATCAAAGACTCCAATGGGTGAATATGTTTTTGGGTGAGTGATAATCGTCAATATTAAAACAAAATTACATAAAACTCGGCTTTTTTGAG
>SYEI01000072.1 GCA_005800865.1 Bacteroidota bacterium
ATGCAAATATTAAAAGACTATAACGGACAAATTTATTGGCTGAGTGTTAATCCGTCAAGCTTCATGAAAAAGGAAACTAAATTTCCAAAGTGGTTAAATGTTGCTTTTGGTTATGGCGCCAACGGGATGATTGGAGCGAGATACAACAATATAGTCATTCAAGATGAAAGTGGGAACGTGACTTCTTTTAACCGTTACCGACAAGGTTATTTTTCGTTAGATGTAGATTTAACAAGAATAAAGACGAAATCTCGTTTTCTGAAATCTGTTTTTTCGTGTTTAAATATTATTAAAATTCCATTTCCAAATTTAGAAGTGAGTGAAGGGAAAATGAAGTTTAATTATTATTAAATTGGAACACGGATAAAACGGATTTAGCTGTTTTACACGGATAATTTACACAGTAAAAAAATCGTGATAATCCGCAAAATCTGCGTCATCTGTGTTCCTATTATAAAGTTTAATTACTATTTTTATAAAAAAAGCAATCATGCAACTATACTCTATAAACACCGGACATTTTAAACTAGACGGAGGCGCCATGTTTGGCGTGGTTCCAAAATCTATTTGGCAAAAATCAAACCCTGCTGATGACAATAACATGTGTAGCTGGGCTATGCGTTGTTTATTAATACAAGATGGTAAGCGTTTGATATTAGTAGATAACGGCATGGGCAATAAACAAGATGATAAGTTTTTTGGATACTACTTTTTGCATGGCAACGATACCCTAGATTTATCTTTAGCAAAACATGGCTTTCACAGAGATGATATTACGGATGTATTTTTAACGCATTTACACTTTGATCACTGCGGTGGCAGTATTGAATATAATGCCGACAGAACAAAACTAACTCCTGCTTTTAAAAATGCCAAATACTGGTGCAACGAAAAACATTGGGAATGGGCAGTCAATCCTAATCCTCGTGAGAAAGCTAGTTTCCTAAAAGATAACATTATGCCCATTAAAGAAAGTGGTCAGTTAAACTATATAGACACGACAAAAGATTTTATGGATGGCTTTAAAATGTATGAAGCCAACGGACATACAGAAGCCATGATGTTACCATTATTAAATTACAAAGGCACCACCGTAGCTTTTATGGCAGATTTAATCCCTTCTGTGGGACACATTCCATTACCTTATGTGATGGGTTATGACGTTCGCCCACTAAACACACTAAAAGAAAAAGAATATATTTTAAAACAAGCTGCAGAAAATAATTGGGCTTTATTTTTTGAACACGACCCAAGCATTGAATGCTGTACGGTTATTCAAACAGAAAGAGGTATCAGAATGGATAAGCGTTTTGATTTAGGAGAATTGTAAGTAAATAAAAATAGTTACAAAAATGAACGAAAGTATAAGTCGACTAGTTTTTAACTATTTAAACGCTAGAAAAAGTTGGGAGTCATTGTGCTATATGGTCGACCTTAATTTAAAAGAACCAAAACCTGAAGTAAGGGAATTTGTAGATAAAAATGAATTACTAATTCACCTAAGGTATTTAGCATACAAAGATTTTTTTATAGAATTATATAAAATACTAAAAGACAGAGATAATAATTCTGATAATGTATTTAAACTATTAAGACTAGTACATGATGGTAATGAATATAAAGAAAAAGCTCAAAATCTTTTAATTGAATTGAATAGTAATATTGACATCATAAATAAAATAACTAATATTCGTGATAAATATTACGCCCATCTGGATAAAGATTACGAAAAATATCTTAATGAAAAAACTTTAATTGAAAACTTTTACAATTGTTTCATTTTAATAGAAAAAGCAATTCTTATATTAACTCTTGAAAACTATTTACTTCAAAAATTAGAAGAACTCCCTTCAAGAGATGAATTTAAATTAACTTAATTCATAATCAACTCAGGTAAACCCATTGGGGCAGAGTCAAAAAAAGCAAGTTCAAATATCTCCACTTTCACGTCCTTAATGATAGGGAAAGTCGCTAATACATCCATTATCGTTTCTTGGTCTTTAGCCTGCATGGTTACCCATAAATGGCTGCGTTCCATATCCAAGGCGTAATTCAAAATCACACGCTCTTCTAATAGCTGATTAACACGCTCACGTTGCTGAGGGATTAAAGCGGCAAAACGACGGGTAAATATATCGGGTAATTTTATATGAACCTGAAAAGTATTGATGATGTGCATGGAGTTCATTTTTTGTTCTTAATTTATAGTAAATGTAGTGAAGCTATTGGGATTTTGAGTTAAATTTGTCGAAATTTAGATAATTTAAGATTTACAGATTATGGGACGTATTTTTGAAACCAGAAAAGCAACAATGTTTAAACGCTACGCTAAAATGGCGAAGCAGTTTACCAAAATAGGACGTGAAATTGTGATGGCTGTTAAACAAGGCGGACCTCACCCTGAATTAAACCCAAAATTAAGAGCGTGTATTGCTAATGCTAAAGCGGTAAACATGCCAAAAACTAACGTAGAAAGTGCAATTAAACGTGCATCTGAAAAAGATTCATCGAACTTTGATGAAATTCTTTACGAAGGTTATGGACCTTATGGCGTTCCAGTATTAGTTGAATGCGCAACAGATAATCCAACTCGTACTGTTGCAAACTTACGTGTGTATTTTAGCCGTAATAATGGTTCTTTAGGAACCACTGGTTCGGTAAGTTTTATGTTTGAGCGTAAAGGCTTATTTAAAATAGATTCTACAGGTTTAAACCATGATGATGTTGAATTAGATATTATTGATTATGGTGCCGAAGATTTAACTTGGGATGATGAAAACAACGAATTAATTGTACAAGTTGCTTTTACTGATTTTGGTTCGATGCAAGCAGGATTAGAAGAGAAAAAATATACTGTTAAGGAAACGATTAAAACGTATATCCCAACTACGACTAAAGAGTTGACAGAAGAAGAAGAGATTGAATTTAAAAAGATGATTGATAAAATGGAAGATGATGATGATATCATGACTGTTTATCATAACATTGCTTAGTTCATAAAAGCTTCATCAAAATTTGTCAGGCTGAGTGGAGTCGAAGCCTAGACTAAATACCCTTCGACTCCGCTCAGGGTGACTATATATAGTGTTAGAAATTTAATTAGGATTTTTCGTGGAGAAGAAATGGAACATACATCAAATACAAAATGTAGAAGAAGTTTCTTCATTACAAGCCTCATTAGCGGTTGATGCTACCATTGCCAAATTATTATCACTAAGAGGCGTTAAAACATTTGATGACGCCAAATCTTTTTTTCGTCCGAGTTTGGATATGTTGCATGATCCTTTTTTAATGAAAGGCATGGATGTGGCTGTCGACCGAATCGTGCAAGCCATTGCTAACAAAGAAAAAGTATTAATTTTTGGAGATTATGATGTGGATGGAACGACATCTGTAGCTTTAGTATATAGCTTCTTTAAAAAATACATTCCCGAAATGCGTTATTATATTCCCGACCGTTACGCAGAAGGTTATGGCATTTCATTTAAGAGTATTGATTACGCTGCCGAAAATAATTATTCCTTAATCATCGCTTTAGATTGTGGAATTAAAGCCAACGATAAAATTGATTACGCCAATTCTAAAAACGTTGATTTTATTATTTGCGACCATCACTTACCTGGAGATGATATTCCGAAAGCGGTAGCCGTATTAGATCCCAAACAACACGATTGCCCCTATCCTTACAAAGAACTAGCGGGTTGTGGCATTGGCTTTAAATTAGCGCAAGCCTTTTGCATACAAAATGGTATTGACGAACAAGAAGTATTTGAATACTTAGATTTAGTTGTGACGAGTATTGCTGCTGATATTGTTCCCATAACTGGCGAAAACAGAGTACTGGCCCATTACGGATTAAAAAAATTAAACGCTGATCCTCGTCCAGGTTTAAAAGCTTTATTAGCATTAAACAAACAACAAGATAGAGAATTAGACATTAACACCTTAGTGTTTACCATTGCGCCTCGCATTAACGCTGCAGGACGTATTGAACATGGCTCTAAAGCTGTTGAGCTTTTAATTAGCGATACGGATGAAGCCACTGAGTTTTCTAAAAAAATAAACGAAACCAATTCTCAACGCCGAGATATTGACATTAGTATCACCGACGAAGCTTTTGAAACCATGGATTTAGATCCTATTACGCCTTTCAAAAAATCAACAGTATTATTTAATCCTAGCTGGCACAAAGGCGTGGTAGGTATTGTGGCGTCGCGCATGATTGAGCGCTATTATAAACCAACTATTATTTTAACCGAATCTAACGGCATGGCTACTGGCTCTGCACGTAGCGTGAAAGATTTTGATGTATATACGGCCATTGAAAATTGCTCTCATTTATTAGAACAATTTGGTGGACATAAATTTGCGGCTGGTTTATCGCTAAAAACAGAAAATGTAAAAGCTTTTATTGAAGCTTTTGAAAATGAAGTGTCGAGAAGCATTAAACCAGAAATGTTGATTCCAACCGTGGAGATTGATTTGGAAATTGCCTTGGATGACATTAACGATAAATTGATTCGCATTTTAAATCAGTTTGCGCCACATGGTCCGCATAACATGACTCCCGTGTTTGTGAGCCGTGGTGTGTTAGACACAGGATTTGCCAAAGTTGTTGGTGCTAATCATTTAAAATTAGAGTTGTATCAACCAAATACTCAACTTACCAAAATAGAAGCCATTGCTTTTGGTAAAGGCGACTTTTTAAATTTCTTTAAACGCAATATTCCTGTTGACATTGTTTACAAAATAAAAGTCAACGAGTTTAGAGGCACTACTTCTATTCAATTGATAATTGAAGAAATAAAGGCTTCTTAAAACCATATTTTCCATTATTTTATTTACTAATGCTATTTTATAACACAAAATAGTACTTTTTTTACTTTTCAATAATCAATAATAAAACAATCAAACATTTGCAATAATTGCAAATGTTTCGTTTTATTGAACGGTTTAAGTCTAAAATACCCCAATTTGGAGCTTTAATTTTTAGTCAAATGGCGTTTTTAGCCAAAATTTGAAAATTCGCCGCGCTATTCAATTACTCTTCCGCTTCCCAAGCCTGTAATTTTGAACAAGAAATTATTAACCTAAAAAACAAATTTATTATGAAAACACAAACTTTAAACACTGCAAAACAAGTAACATTAAAAAAATTATTTAGCTTTATTTTATTTTCATATTCGTTCTTTTTATGTCAAGCTCAAAATAAATCGTCTGACATTTTAGGAAACTACATGGTGCCATCTAAAGACGGAGCTATTCAAATTTACGAGAGCAATGGAAAATACTATGGCAAAATAACATTAAATAAAGATGCTTCTAAATTAGACATCAATAACCCTGATAAAGAAAAACAAAAAAGAAAAGTACTTGGATTAAATATATTAAATGAGTTCACATTCGACGGAGACGATACATGGGAAAACGGAACCATATACGATCCTAAAAATGGAAAAACTTACAGTTGTAAAATAACGCGCAACGCCAACGGAGACTTAAACGTGAGAGGTTTCATAGGATTCTCACTACTTGGCAGAACAGAGACCTTTACAAAAATTAAAAACTAGGCCCTCAAATTATTTTATAACCTATTAAGCTTTTTAGTATGAACAGATATATTTTAATCATCAAACTTTTCCTTGCTGGCTCCTTTGCATTCTCTCAAAACTACGTTGACTTATTAAAAGTAAGCGCAAGCACTACTCCAAATAACACCTTTGATTCGAGTGCGACTAAAACTAGAATCAATGATGTGTTAGTTGACTTAACTGTACCTGTAAAAATAAATGATGGCTTTTCTGTTTTAACGGGAGTAATTTACGAACAAATTCAAACTAAATTATTTGATGATGGTATCGTTAAAAACTTTGGTTCTACCACGGTAAAATTAGGTTTCAATAAACAATTGACTGAAAAATGGTCAGCCACGGTTGTTGCATTACCTAAAATTGCTTCTGATTACAATTCATTTACCAATAAAGATTTTCAAGTTGGTGGTATTGCTTTATTCAAATACAAAAAACGTGATAACTTAAATTTCAAAACAGGTTTATATTATAACTCCGAATTGTTTGGTCCTTTATTCGTTCCCATGCTAGGGATGTATTACCAAAGTCCTAATAAAAAGTTTGAAGCTAACATTATGTTGCCTTTACAAGCAGATGTAAATTACCAAATATTACCATTTATGAATGTGGGAGTTAACTTCAATGGACAAATTCGCACCTATCATTTAAATAATGTGACTGATGCTAATCCAAATACCTACGTGGCAAAATCAACTAACGAATTATTTGGCTATTTAAAATTTAATTTCACTAAAAGCATTAGTCTTCAAACTAAGGTTGGTCAATCATTCGGCAGAAGCTATAAAGTTTACGACTATAATGACAAAGTAGATTTTGGTTTACCTGCAACGCTTATTGGACATAAACCAACGCAATTGAATTCAAACTTTTCTAACGGATTAATTTTTCAGGCTACTCTAGTTTATAGATTAAGCCTTGAGAAAAAATAGACTAAGTTCTGGTTACCTGCCTCCGATTACAACGGCCCTTATTATTTATTCATTTAAAATCAGCATTATGCAACTTATAGAAAAAGATAATACACAAACTATTAAAGCATGGACCTTTTACGATTATGTTACCACACATGAAGGAAAAACATTTATTGGACATACCGTTACATTTTTTGGTAAAGAATTCGAAAATCAAAACATCTACACCTTTGTGTATGCCTTTGCTTTATCTATCGTGGTATTAATCACACCCATCTTAAGTGGCATTGCCGATTACTTAGGAAACAAAAAACGCTTTCTTCAATTCTTTTGCTACTTAGGTTCTATCTCTTGTATGTGTTTATTTTTCTTTACCAGAAATCACCTTGAACTAAGTTTCATTCCTTTTATCACAGCCACTGTTGGTTTTTGGGCAAGCTTAGTGTATTACAATTCTTACTTACCAGAAATTGCAAGCGACGAAAATCAAGATAAGGTAAGTGCGCGTGGTTTTTCGATGGGTTATTTAGGAAGTTCCATCTTATTAATCATTTGCCTAATTGGAATTATGGTATTTAAAAAAAATGATGTAACAGGCGAAGGATTTTTTAGAGTAGAATATTCGTTTTTACTAACTGGTTTATGGTGGATGGGATTTGCACAATACACCTTTAAACATTTACCTAATAAGAGTCACAGTATTCAAGGTAAAAACACCAAGGGATTATTATTTAAAGGCTTTAAAGAATTAAGAAACGTATTTGCTCAAGTCAGAAGCATCATTGCATTACGACGTTTTTTAATTAGTTACTTCTTTTACAATATGGGTGTGCAAACCATCATGGTAGTGGCCGTATTATTTGCAAGAAACGAAATTGATTGGGGCGTAGGCGAAGCTGCCGAAAAAGCAAAAA
>SYEI01000007.1 GCA_005800865.1 Bacteroidota bacterium
AGAAAACTCAGCTTTAAAAAGCTATACAATGCTTTTAAAGTATGGGCAAGTTACCACGTTTCAAAAAGCACAAAAAAGTCATTGTCTATTGGTTTTCCTATTAGCATGGCCATTGAACCTACAACGAGTTGTAATTTGCGTTGCCCCGAATGCCCAAGTGGATTGCGCCAATTTACAAGACCAATTGGTATGTTAGAACCAGCTTTTTTTAAAAAGACAATTGATGAAGTTTATCAGGAGTTAATTTATTTAACTTTTTATTTTCAGGGAGAACCGTATTTAAATCCTAATTTTTTGGAGATGGTGAAGTATGCTTCAGATAAAGGAATTTATACATCTACCTCTACCAATGCACACTATCTCAATAAAGATCAGGCGAAAAAAACGGTTGAAAGTAAATTGGATCGTTTAATTATTTCGATTGACGGCACCACTCAAGATACCTATGAGCAATATCGAATTGGAGGCCAACTTCAAAAAGTGATTGAGGGTACCAAAAACATTATAGAAGCAAAACGAGAATTAAAATCTAATACGCCGCACATAGTCTTTCAGTTTTTGGTAGTAAAACCAAACGAACATCAGTTGGAAGATGTTAAAAAATTGGCGCATGAATTAGGTGTGGATGAAGTAGTTTTTAAAACAGCACAAGTTTATGATTTTGAAAAAGGCAATCCTTTGATCCCAGATAATATTAAGTATAGTCGCTATAAGAAAAATGCAGATGGAACATACTCTATCAAAAACAAATTGCTAAATCAATGTTGGCGCATGTGGAGTAGTTGTGTAGTAACATGGGACGGAGTAGTGGTGCCTTGTTGTTTTGACAAAGACGCTAAGCATCAATTGGGAGATTTAAAAACACAATCATTTAAGGAGTTATGGAAGTCTACTAAATATCAAAACTTTCGACAATCGATTTTAAAATCCAGGCAAGAGATTGATATTTGCAAAAATTGCAGCGAGGGAACTAAAGTTTGGGCTTAGTTTCTTGATTTTTTAAGAAAAGCAGGTTATCTAATTTTTTTAGTTTTTAGTTTTTTAGACAGTATGATTCTATTAATCAGATATTATTGTAATCCTACGAGCTTTTTTATATATTTATCATTCTAATCATCTTAAATTTTTGATTTAAGATGAAAATTAAAACTAAATAGAAATAGGATGAAGATGAACTCTACAAAATTATTAGTTGCTTTGTTTATAAGCAGTGTATTTACTTTAAAATCTCAACAAAATTTAAAACACGGTAATCATACACACAATGAATTAATCGAACAGAAATTAAATTCAATACAACACGTTTTTGACGATGATTCATTGAAAGGATTTCATGAAGAGGCAGCATGGGAGCAAGCTAAAATGACTGGAGCACCTGATTGGGAGCAAAAAATACAAGTTTCTGTTGCTAAAAGAAGATACATTAACACAAAATACGATATTCTTAGTTTTGGAAAATCAGGAGGAGGAAGTCCTACGGTTCAATCGCCTTGTACTAATGTTGACTTTGAAACTGGAACTGCTACTGGTTGGACTTTTAATGAGGGATTAAATTCAAACTCAACAACTCAGGCTGGTTGTTGCGCTTCGGCTTCCACACGTTATTCAATAGTTACACCTGGAGCAGATCCTACAATACCTGCTCTTCAAAGAGTTGCTCCAGGAGGAGGGAATTTTTCATTACAATTAGGTGATGGTTCAACAACTGGCGGATATGCTGTAAGAGCTAAACAGACTTTTTCTGTAACCGCAGCCAATTCAGTTTTCATATATAAGTTTGCTGTCGTTTTAGAGGACCCTGTTTCAAATCCTCACCTATGTAGTGAGCAAGCATATTTCAATATTAGTTTTTTAGATGGTAGTAATAATCCTATCCCGTGTGGTGATTATAATATTGTAAATGCAAGTTCTGGTTGTTCGGCTGGAGGAGACCCTTCTTTTGTAGCTACTACTTCTGGTGGATTATCTTATCAATGGAAAAACTGGACTACTAGAGCTTTTGATTTAACATCTTATATCGGCCAGAATGTTACTATAGAATTTATTTCTAGTGACTGTTCTCTTTCTGGTCATGCTGGCTGGGCTTATGTTGATGCAGATTGTAAACCATTTACCTTAAACTTAAACGGAACAGATATTCCAGTTGGACAAACAAATAACTCTTTCTGCGGCGCATCTACAACTAATACTCTTTGTGCCCCTGCTGGATTTTCATATAGTTGGACTGGTCCTGGTGTTACTGGACAAACAGGCCAGTGCATAAATACAAACTCTAATGGAACTTATTCTGTTACCTTAGGTATAGCTGGTACAACGTGTTCATTCAGTCCTGTATTGTATTCTACATTTAATTCTGTTCCAAACCCAACTGTAACAGCATCATTAACTCAGCCAATTTGTGCATTACCAGCTGGAACAGCTTCTATTACTGTTAATGGCGGAACCGGCCCATATACTTATTCGTGGACACCGGCTGCACCATCTGCATCTGTTAATTCAAATTTACCTCCAGGAACTTCATATACTGTTTCTGCAGAAGACGACAATGGATGTATAGGAACAACAACTTTTTCGGTAGATCCATATCCACCTGCTCCAGCTTATACATTAAATGTGAGTCCTAGTTATAGTTTAAGTTGTTCTTCTCCAAGTACAACAATTACATTCACAAATACAAATACTAACACTAATGTATCTTGGGGAGGTCCATTAGGAGTTATTACTAACTCTAACATTGTGGTTACTGCGCCAGGTACTTATACTTATTCCGCTATCAATACGGTTAGTACATGTTCATTAACAGGTACTATAATAATTACAAGCGATGTGAATTTGCCATCAGCAACTTATTCTACCTCTTGTAACACAAACACGTTTGCTTTAACAGCAACACCAGCATCATCATCTCTGACAGCTGTTTGGATTGAACCCACAAGTCCGCCTACAATTTTAGGTAACCCTGCTTCATCTACTGCTACAGGAGTGTTTACTTTAACAGTGACTGATCCTAGTAATGGTTGTATTCAAACTTATACTACTTCAACTTCGTTGCCTTCTATTGGAATTGTATCCTCTCCAACTACGAATATATTAACGTGTATTACAACAACTGTTAATGCCAATGCTTCTTCAGATGTTGGAAATGTAATCGTATGGAATAATGGAACGTCAACTGTAACTACAAATCCATTGCCAATTTCTGCAGATGGTACATATACTGCTATTGCCACTAATAGTTTAGGCTGTACTAACCAAAGTGTAGTTACTGTTACAACAAATACATTTGTAAATGTTTCATTGAATTCAGCTGGTATTATACCTTGTAATACTGGATCAGTAAATATTAATGCAACAAGTGCTGGCGCTGGCACTTATACTTATTCTTGGCAACCAAGCTCTCCTACATTTACGGGAAGTGTATTTACCGGCACAACTGCTGGTACGTATTCAGTAATTGCTACAAATGCGGTTAATGGATGTACTGCTTCAGCTACTTCAACGTTAGTTTTTGATAACATCAATGCTTCCTTTGATGCTTCTGTTTATACTGGGTTAATGCCGCTACCGGTTACGTTTACAAACACAAGTATATTTGGAACTAACCCGGTTGGAACAACTTATTCTTGGAGTTTTGGAGATAACAATAGTTTAAATTCAAATGATACCATCGTAAATCATCTTTATAATACTCCAGGAAATTTCCCTGTTATATTAACCGCAACAAACGGATTCTGCAGAGATACTGCTATGAGATATATTAAAGTGGATATCATTTCTTTATTTGAAGTACCAAATGTATTTACTCCAAATGGTGATGGTAAAAACGATGTATTTACTTTTAATGCGATTAATATGGGAGAAATTACCATTACAATTTTCGACCGTTGGGGATTAAAAATGTTTGAAGCTACCGATACTGGCAACATTAGATGGGATGGAAAAAACAAATCAGGAAAAACGGTAACAGATGGCACTTATTTTTACATCCTTACTGCAACTGGTTTAGATGGAGTTAAATATGATAAACAAGGTACTATCAACGTATTTCAATAAAATAATTAAAGCTAAAAGCCACCCGCCAGCTGGCGGGTGGCTTTTTTATTGATTTTATTTTTTAAAGAATGTCTGCTACGGTAAATGTGCTTCCTCCAACAAATACTAAATCAGCTGCCTTAGCATGTTTTTTAGCTGCAATCAAGCCCTCTTCTACTGTTTTAAAAGTTTTGCCAGATAAACCTTCTTTTTTTGCTTGTATACTTAGTTCTTTCTCATCTAGCGCTCTTGGAATGGATGCTTTGCAAAAATAGTAGGTAGCATCTGTTGGAAGCATTTTTAAAATGCTAGTAATATCTTTATCATTTACAACACCCAATACAAAGTGAAGTTTTTTAAAATCGTAACGTTTTAAATTTTCTAACACTTCTTTGATGCCGTCTTGATTGTGCCCAGTATCAGCAATGACTAAAGGTTTGTTTTGTAAAATTTGCCATCTTCCTTGCAAGCCAGTTAGTTTTTGAACCTGAGACAAAGCTTTATGAATCACTTCCTCTTCAATTAAAAAGCCTTCTTCTTTTAATATTTCAATAGTGTTTAAAACACCCATCACATTTTTTATTTGATAGCTCCCCTGTAAATCGAGATTGTAAGTTTGCTTGGTGTTTGTTTTTTTATGAAGTAATTCAAGTGATAGAAAATGATTTTGGTGAGAAGCTGAAATTACTTTATAGTTTTTGTCAGCAAACTCAATTGGAGCCTTTAGTTCTTTTGCTTTGTTATTAAATACAGATATGACTTCTAACTGTGTTTGACTAATCGTAACTGGAACTCTTGATTTTATAATGCCAGCTTTTTCTTGAGCGATTAATGGCAATGTATTCCCTAATAAATTCATGTGATCAAAACCAATGTTGGTAATTAAACATGCTACTGGATTGATTACATTAGTTGAATCTAATCGCCCGCCAAGACCCACTTCAATAATGGCAACATCAACCTCTTGTTTAGCAAAGTAATCAAAAGCTAATCCAACGGTCCACTCAAAAAAGGAAGGCTCAATACTTTCAAAAATGGTTTTGTGTTCTTCTACAAATTTTACGACTTCGGTTTTAGGAATTTCCTTTCCATTAATTTTAATACGTTCTCTAAAATCCACTAAATGTGGCGATGTGTATAAACCTGTTTTGTAACCAGCTTGTTGCAAAACAGCGGCTAACATATGTGACGAAGAACCTTTACCATTAGTGCCGGCCACGTGCACACATTTTATTTTTTTTTCGGGATTGCCTAAAGCTTTGCAAATAGCAATGGTATTATTTAAATCAGCTTTATAAGCTGCTGCACCAACACGTTGGTACATGGGCAGTTTTGTAAATAAGTAATCGAGTGTTTGTTGGTAGGTCATACATCTTTTGGTATTAAGAATTTATGACTTAAAGAAAAACGCATAGAATTTTAAAAACTAAATATAATAGTGATGGTTCCTTTTTGTTCTTGCGTTCCGCTAACGTTAAATGTAGTTGCTAAAGCGGCTTGCCTTGCTTTGGCTTTTAACATAGCGCTGCTAGTCGTTGTTCCACGTCCGTTAGGATCAGCTTTAATTACTTTACCATTACTGTCTACAGTTATTTCTACTACTACTTTGCCTTCTTCTTTTGTGTCTTTTGATAAAACAGGAGGTTTCATTATTGTTCTTCCACCTAAATCAAATTTGTACGGGCCATTTCCAAGACCACTTCCTGGTCCTTTTCCAGGACCATCGCCACCGCCTTCGCCACCACCAGTTCCTCCATTGCCATGAGTATTTGGATTGCCATCAGGTCGTCCGTCGTTACCGGCATGTCCGCTATTGCCATCGCCGCCACCTCCGTTATTGCCTTTATTTTTTTCGAATTTTTCTTTTAGTAGTTCAGCAGCTGTTTTAACTTTTGGTTGAACAGGAATAACAACCGTTTGATTATTGGTGTTAGTTTTAGTTTCTGTTTTGGTGACGTTAATATCAACTCCATTTTCAGAGGTTACAATTTCTTCAGCACTATTAGTTGGTGGAGTAGGAGTAACTTCTGTACTTTCTACAACCTTAACAGCATCTCCAATCCCATTATTTTCTACATTACCGGTGCCTTCATTAAAATTACCGATATTGAATTCAATACCACCACCACCACCTGGCGCTTCGGGGAAAGGAGGATTGGGTGTTACTATGATATAAAAAATAAGAAATAATAATAATAGAGCAAATATCAATAAGGAAATTCCTATTGATATCAGTCTATTTTTATTTTCTTCGGCTTGTGATAAAACCATGATTATTTTCCGTTAGAAGGTTTAGTTGCCCAAACCATTTTGCATTTTAATTTATCAATAATAATCATCACGTCTACGGCATCCTGTATGCTCAAATCTTTATCCATTTGTAATACCACGGTTGGTTCAGGATTTCCAGCAATTTTTGCAGCTAAAACAGATTCTAAAACCGAAAAATCTACAGGGTCACTTTCTACAAAATAGTGTCGATCGCTTGAAACGTTTAAGTGAATTGGTTTTTTCTTATTCTCTACAGGAGTATTAGATTTTGCGCTTGGTAAGTTTACTTTAATAGCATTAGGACTTACCATGGTTGATAAGATAAGGAAAAACAGCAGCAAGAAGAACATGATGTCGTTTAATGACTCTGTGCTTACTTCTGCGTCTCTATGTGCTTTTTTACGTAATCCCATTTTATTTAAGATTTATGATTTAAGAAGTTAGATTTATTTCTAAAATCTGATTTCTAACTCCTTACTTATTTAGAAGGCTCGTTTAACATGTCTAAAAACGCGATTTGTGTTTCTTCCATGCGGTGAGCTAGTTTATCAATACGTGCATTTAACCAATGGTAAAATACGAAAGCTAAAACCCCTACAACTAAACCTCCACAAGAGGTAATCATCTTTTGGTATAAACCCGAAGAGATAACTTCAATTTCTACTGTTTTAGCAACAGATATATCATAGAAAATTTTAATAACCCCGATAATAGTTCCAATGAAACCAAACATAGGAGCAATACGACCCGTAATATTTAAAATACTCATATTTTTTTCTAAGCGATTTAATTCAGAAGAACCCGCTTTATCCATGGCTTCTCTAATCTCTTGCATGCTTTGTCCAATACGAGAAATACCTTGTTCTAACATAATAGCCTCAGGTGTATTGACGCTTTTACACATATTACGAGCATTCGCTAAGTTACCACTGTTAATCATATCTTTCACGCTTGCTAATAAGGTGGCATTTTTCTTCGATGCTTTTGAAATTGTTAAAAAACGCTCTACCATGACATAAAGAGACATTAGTAATAAAATGGCTAGGGGAATCATAATAACACCACCTTTGGCTACCATTTCAAATAATGATATTTCGTTTGGAGGAAGTTCTGTAGCGGTTTGTATGCCTGTTACAGCGGGTTGAATTGCCGCAGCTGTATCTGCAATTGCTCCTGCAACTGTAGGTGTTATTTGAAGAATGAATGACATCATAGAGCTTATTTTTTAATTACACGAAGTTACTTTAGAAATAGACGAGTAAATTAAACCATAAGCGATGTTTTAAACAGATTTGTGTTAGTATAACTTTCTTTTTGAAAAAAGACACAACATTTATTGATTTATATGATGTGTTGACTAATTTTAGTTTGTGACTTCAATTATTTTTAAAAGTAAAATAAGAGTGATAGCTAAGGTAAATTTTAGTTATTCGAGATTTTTGACTATTTTTTAAAAAAATTTATAGCTTTATTATAACAGTTTAGTGATCGATTAGAATGAAAAAAAATATTTCCATAGTACTAATTTTTCTTTTTTGCTGTTCGGTTTTGTCGGCACAAAAGCTAAATAGTAATTATCAAAAGCTAAGGGACAGCTTGCAAACTTTGTCAAGTTATGACACGGTCTCATTTTTTAATATAGCTTCAAAGCTAACTCAGATTGCTGATAATCTTAAATCGCCTCAGAAGAAAGCAGATGTATTGCACATCATTGGCACCTATTACTATTTTAGAACAGATTTCAACAAAACAAATGCTTATTATGATTCTGCACTTTCAATTCTAGAAAGATACCCTGACAGAAAATTAAAAAACTTAATTGATTTGAAACGCAGCTATATTTGGGTTGATAAGGGAGATTTTAAACGTGCTAAAAAATTGTATACCGAAAAAGAATTAAACGAACCTAATGATACCATGGCACAAATAATTTTAAACATGGCTCTTGGGCAAATTTATCAATCTGAATTTCGACATGATTCTTGTTTGAATAAAATGTACAAAGCCCTTAATTATTCGATTCAAAAAAAAGACTTATACTATGAGGCTACTACTAGGAATAATTTAGGAGGCGAGTTTCAAACACTTGGAAGAATAGATGACGCTAAAAAAGAATTTATATTGGCCGTTGCTATTGCTAAAAAAATTAATAATAAAAAACTTGCTGCAAATATCAATAGTAATATTGCCGTACTCTATTTACAAGAAAATAAAATAAAGGAGGCTTTAGCCATTTATCAAGAAAATTTAATTTTTTACGAAAACACAAATTTCTATTACGAAATATCCTATATGTATTTAAACTCTGCCTATTGTTATTCAAAACTTGGAGATAAATTAAATTTAAATAAATACTCAACATTAGCTATAAAAACTGTAACTGAACGAAAACTCACTTTTGAATCCATAAACGTTTACATTCAAATAGCCAGAATATTTTTAGATGCAAAAGATTACAAAAAAGCCATAGCTATTTCTAAAGAAGCAATGACTTATTCACAAAACAATAATGTTCCAATTATTCAACCTACCTATTACGAAAACTTAAGTAATGCATACGAGGCTGTTGGAGATAATCTAAACGCCTTGATGATGAAGAAAAAATACATTAGCCAAAAAGATAGTATTGATAAAGCGTCTAATAATAAAGTGGTAAACGAGTTGATATTTAAAAATCAATTGGCTGAAAAAGAAAAGAAACTCCAAAAACAACAAAACTAAAATACCTTACTAAAAAAAGAGAATGAAATTTATAATCTGAATAAAAAGTACTATATGATTGTGATTATCATGATTGTTATATTATCTACTGTTTTTGGTTTTTATATTTTGGAAAGGCGAGTTAAAAAGCAAAAGGAAATTTATGCAAGTCAGCTAATTAATGATATTGACCAGGAACGTGAGCGTATTGCAATGGATTTACACGATGATTTAGGTTTAGGAATAACCATGGTAAGACAGAAATTAATAAAAAATTCAGTCACAACCGATCAAAATACGTTTGAAATAGATCAGGATTTAATGAGTTTGCTTGAAAAAACTCGTAAAATATCTCGTGATTTATTTCCATCTACTTTAAAACATTTAAGGTTTCAAGAATTTATTGATAATTTATTTAAAATTACTGAACAGCAAACCGGTATTATTTGTAGTTATGAAATTGATAATAAAATTGATAATTTTGAATTAAACATCAAAACACATATTTTAAGAATTATACAAGAATGTATTCATAACAGCATTAAGTATTCAGGTGCAGTTGCTATTAGATTAGAAATTGAAAACATCAATGATAAGAAAACACAAATAACATATTTTGATAACGGAATTGGTTTCAAAAAGAATATGGAACAAAAAGGTTTAGGCTTTAAAAACATAAATCAAAGAGCCTCACTTATTAATGCAGAAGTAACGATTGCTAATAATGAAAATAATAAAGGGATAAAACTAACCATACTTGTCAATGACAAATCTTAAAATACTAGTTGCAGACGATCATCCTATTTTCAGAATAGGACTTTGCAATGTCATTCAAAGTGGCATTACAAATTCACTGTTATTTGAAGCGGATAATGGCATTAAAGCTTGGGAGATTATTGAAAAAGAAAATCCGGAAATAGCAATATTAGATATTAATATGCCTGGTATTGACGGGCTTGAACTCTGTAAAAAAATAAAATTAAATAAACTTTCCACAAAGGTTATTATCTTAACCATGTATAAAGAAAAATCTTTGCTTGAAAAAGCAAGAGAAAATGGAGCCAAAAGTTACTTAATAAAAGACAATTCAACATTTGAAGTTGTAGATGCGATAAAAGCGGTTTTAAATAATAACTTTTATTGGAGCGAATCTCTGAAAGATATTCAAAATGAAATTTTTGAATCAAATAAAGAAATTGATAAAGTAGAGCTACAATTAAAAGAATTGACATCTACCGAATTAAAAACGTTGAAATTAGTTTGTAAAAACTTTACCTCTAAAGAAATTGCCGAGCTACTATTTATTACAGCAAAATCAGTGGATAACAATCGGTCGAGAATTTCGAAAAAACTTGGTTTAGATCAAGTGACCAATAGTTTATTAATTTGGGCGATGAAGCACAAGTATACTATTGAAAAAATTTAATTCTTAATTTTTATTAGTTTCAAACTAAACGGTTCATTATTTACTTTACCAGATAAATAATAGACTGATTGAGATAAATCATCTGTATTTATAGAAATTTTAGAAGTTTCGCCTTCCATTATTTTATTATCAAAAATAGTTTTGACTATTTGCCCAAGATTATCATGTATAAATAGAGTAATGATTGACGATGTATTGTATTTTAAATTTAAGCTTAAGGTGTTTTCAAAAGGATTTGATAGTGCAACAATATCAAAAGGAATATCCGAGCAGTTTTTTGTGTATGGCTTAATTTCAAAATTTGTGACTGTATTATTTAAATCTGTTTGAGATATTCTGTAATAAGTAAAGCCTTGTAATGGATTTTGATCAACATAACTATACGATTGAATCATTGAGGAATTTCCTAGGCTATTTACTATTCCAATAGTATGAAAAACTTCTCCATCAATAGATCTTTCAATTGAAAAGAAATTGTTGTTTTGCTCGGATGCCGTTGACCATGATATCTGTGGCATGTCCGATTTGCATTCTACTTTATAATCTAATAATGTTACGGGTAACACACCACAGCCAGTTATAGAACCTATTGTTATTAGTTGGTCTCTAGGATTTACCGAATTAGAAGATACAGTATTAGTGCATGCTCCAGAGGGGACATGAATAAGACTTCTTCCTGATAAGTATTCTATTTTTAATGACTTAACATTTGCAGAGTTAAAGGTAACGGTTGTCGTACCTCCTCCGCACGAAGACGCCCCACCAATCCTACGAGAAGAACTAATTGTATTTGAAGCGCAAGATGACGTGATTGAACTTGGATATATTATTGTACCAATAGTATTAGTTCCAGAAATAATAATTGAATCCTTAAATCTCTTTGTTGAAAGTGCACAAGATGGATTTTGATTTATATCTATAATATTAAATGTTACAGGACCACACAATGCTGTTGCAAAACTTGCTGAAAATGTAATAGATGATACTAAATCTCCCCAATTAGCATTTAATAATAAACCTGTTCCTTGAGATGCGTTTCCGTTGGTATATGTTGGAGAGCCGCCAGTCCATCCTGTCGTGCCAACCGTTGTAATAGAAACGGCCATATTATTACCACTAGATGAAATATTCCCACTTAAAGAACCCGCAGGCCAAGCGTTCCAATTATAAATTATTTGACCTAGGACATTTTTATTTCCTAAAATAGATAAAGATATAATTAATATGTAAAATACATTTCTCATTAATAGCCATAAAATTATGGCCTTTATAGTAATTTTAGAGAAGGGAAAACCCCTCAATAAAACAAAAATTAAAACTTAGTAATCAAGAACTCTGTTCTACGATTCGCTTGGTGTTCATCTTCTGAACAAGTTGATACAACTTTACCTTCACAAGCACAACCATTGATGAGTTTGCTTTCGCCAT
>SYEI01000073.1 GCA_005800865.1 Bacteroidota bacterium
GCTTTCACCATCGCAATCATTAAGACTCCGTGATCAAAATACTCTTGCTCAGATATTGTTGAAGAAGTTGCTGTAGTTTTTTCGAAATTAGTTTCTGCAGTTGCCGCTCTCCATGTTAATAAATTAATATCATCATTTGCCCAATCAGCCATCATGTTTTTTGAAAACTCACCAGACAATATATCATCCATATGCTTTTGAAATAATGGTCTTAAAATAGACTTCAATTCTTCTGCTAATTCAAATGCTTTTACTTTTGAAGGATTATTTAAGCGATCCATCATGTTAGTTATTCCTCCATGTTTTAAAGCTTCGGTGATTGTTTCCCAACCATATTGAACTAACTTAGAAGCATAACTTGGTTCTACTCCTTTCTCCACCATTTTATCAAAACATAATATAGAGCCCGTTTGCAACATCCCACACAAAATAGTTTGCTCACCCATTAAATCAGATTTTACTTCGGCAACAAATGATGAATTTAAAACGCCAGCTCTATGTCCACCCGTTGCAACTGCATAAGCTTTGGCTTGGTTTAATCCTTCTCCGTTTGGATCATTTTCTGGATGCACAGCTATTAAAGTTGGTACACCAAATCCTCTTTTATATTCTTCACGAACTTCAGATCCAGGACATTTTGGAGCACACATGATAACCGTAATATCTTTTCGTATTTGCATACCTTCTTCTACAATGTTAAACCCATGAGAATAAGACAAAGTAGATCCTTTTTTCATTAAAGGCATGATCGCAGTCACTACAGATTTATGTTGCTTATCAGGAGTTAAATTACACACTAAGTCAGCTGTTGGTATTAGCTCTTCATAAGTTCCAACTTTAAAACCATTTTCTGTAGCATTCAAAAAAGAAGCTCTCTTCTCACTGATTGCATCTGCGCGCAATGCATAAGAAATATCTAAACCAGAGTCTCTCATATTTAATCCTTGATTTAATCCTTGGGCTCCACAACCAACAATCACTACTTTTTTACCTTTAAGTGCAGATACACCATCTGTAAATTCTGATTGATCCATAAATTCACAAACACCTAATTGTTCAAGTTGTAATCTAAGTGGTAATGTGTTGAAATAATTTTCCATATAATTAGTTATTAAAATGTTTAACAATTGTTTTACTATTGTTTTCTACTTCTTTCAAAAAGGTGTTTAGTGTTTTCATTGGTTTAGTGATGGCTACTCTTCCACTTCTGACGAATTCTAGCATGCCAAATTTTTCTAAGTCGTTGAATAAATGTTTAATCTCACGCTCATCTCCAGTCTTTTCTATGACAATAAACTCTGGTGAAATACTCAATATCTTCGCGTGATTTTCATTGACAATACGTGTAAATAATTCATTTTCTTTTAGAGCATCAGCAGACACTTTATATAAAGCCATTTCACGGGAAAGAATATCATTATTGATATGATAGAAAGCTTTCAAAACTTCCACTTGTTTTTCAATTTGCCCAACTAATTTTTCAACTTGTTCTTGAGAAACAGTCACAACAATTGTGTAACGGTAGATTCCTTTTACTTCACTTTCGCTAGCTGTGATGCTTTCGATATTAATATGTCTTCTAGTGAAGATGATCGTTATTCTATTTAATAAACCTATTTTATCTTCTGTAAAAACAGATAATGTATATGTATTTTCCATGATGTTATTCTAATATTATTTCTGAAACACTTGCTCCGGTAGTTATCATAGGAAAAACATTTTCTTCGTTTTCAACTACCACCTCTAACAAGTAAGCTTCTTTTGATTCATACATTTCTTTCAAAGCTTCGTTTAAATCTTTTCTCTCGGTTACTTTTCTTCCTTTGATATTATAGCCATTTGCAATAGCCACAAAATTTGGATTCTTCATTTCTGTGAATGAATAGCGTCTATCAAAAAAAAGTTGTTGCCACTGACGAACCATTCCTAGAAAATTATTATTAAGCACTAAAATCTTTACAGGAATATTACTTTGCATGATGGTTCCTAATTCTTGTATAGTCATTTGAAACCCACCGTCACCCAAAACTGCTACAACCTCTTTTTCAGGTTGCGCTACCTTAGCTCCAACTGCAGCGGGTAATCCAAAGCCCATAGTTCCTAAACCGCCAGAAGTAACATTGTGATTTGGTTGATTAAATTTATAATAACGAGAGGTGATCATTTGATGTTGTCCAACATCCGTTACAACTATAGCATTTCCTTCACTTAATTGATGAAATTGATGTATCACCTCTGCCATTCTCAATTTTTCCGTAGTAGGATTAACGGCATTTTTTACAACCTTTTCAAATTCAACTGTTGTACAATCAGTAAATTTTTGTAACCACTCCGAATGCTTTTGTGATTTTATTTTTGGTAACAATAATTGTAAAGCTTCTTTCGCATCTCCTAATACCGCTACATCAGCATGTATGATTTTATTCACTTCAGATGAATCAATTTCAAAATGAATTACTTTGGCTTGTTTAGCATATTTAGCAACATTACCTGTTACGCGATCATCAAAACGCATTCCTATGGCTATTAAAACATCGCACTCATTCGTCAATAAATTAGGACCGTAATTTCCATGCATCCCTAAATAGCCAACATATAATTTATGAGTTGGAGGGAAAGCTCCCAAACCTAATAAAGTTGATGCCACTGGAATATTAGCTTTTTCCGCTAAGTCTAACAATTGTTTTTCTGCCCCAGATAATAAAACGCCATGACCACTTAATATATAAGGACGCTGAGCGTTATTGATTAATTCAGCTGCTTTTGAAATTTCCTCTTCATTTACTTTAGGACAAGGGAAATAGCTTCTGATGCTTTCACATTTCTCATAAACATATTTTGTTTTCCCAAATTGTGCGTCTTTTGTGATATCAACCAATACAGGACCTGAACGTCCAGATGTAGCTATATAAAATGCTTTAGCAATCGCTGGTGCTATGTCTTCCGCTTTAGTAACTTGTATATTCCATTTTGTAACTGGCATAGATATTCCAACTACATCTGTTTCCTGAAACGCATCTGTTCCTAATAAATGAGAATGCACTTGACCAGTAATACAAACCATAGGCGTTGAATCAATTTGTGCATCGGCTATGCCAGTTATTAAATTAGTAGCTCCTGGTCCTGATGTTGCAAATACAACGCCTGGCTTTCCAGATACTCTTGAATAACCTTGCGCCGCATGTGTGGCACCTTGCTCATGTCGAACCAAATAATGATTTAGTTGATCCATGTAATCATACAACGCATCATAAACGGGCATGATGGCGCCTCCGGGATAACCAAATACATCGGTTACTTGAGCATCAAGCAATGATAATATTACTGCTTCTGCACCCGTTACTTCTGTATTATACTTATTGTGTTTTTTCATTTTAAAATTATAAATCAGTTAAACAACCTTTACTTGCAGAAGTTACTTGTTTAGCGTATTTGTACAACACACCAAATTTTACTTTCAATTCTGGTTGTTGCCATTGTTTCTTTCTTTCTGCTAATTCTTCGTTTGATAATTGAACATCTATTTTATTATTTATTGCATCAATCGTTATCACATCACCATCTTTTATCAAGGCTATTGGTCCGCCATCAAATGCTTCAGGACTCATATGACCAACAACAAATCCATGGGTGCCTCCCGAAAATCTGCCGTCAGTGATTAATGCAACACTACCGCCTAATCCAGCACCGATTAAAGCAGACGTTGGTTTTAGCATTTCAGGCATTCCAGGTCCGCCTTTTGGACCTTCATATCTTATGACAACAACTTGGCCTGCTTTTACTTTCCCTTCACGAATACCAGCAATACATTCAAATTCATTCTCAAAAACAATGGCAGTTCCTTCAAACAATTCCCCTTCTTTGCCAGTAATTTTTGCCACCGAACCTTCTGGTGCCAAATTTCCATATAGCACTCTTAAATGACCTGAAGCTTTAACAGGATTGCTAATCGGTAGTATCACTTCCTGCCCTTCTTTTAATCCCGCCGTGCCATCTGCGTTTTCCTTAACTGTTTTTCCTGTAACCGTTAAGCAATCTCCGTGAAGCATCCCCATTTCCAATAAGTATTTCATAACGGCAGGAACGCCGCCAATTGCAAACACATCTTCCATTAAAAATTTGCCACTTGGCTTTAAGTTTGCAAGCAATGGTGTACTATCATTTATTCTGGCTATGTCTTCTAGCGTAAAATCAACATTGGCAGTTTTAGCAATGCCTAGCAAGTGCAACACGGCATTTGTTGAACCTCCTAATGCTACCACAACTGTAAAAGCATTTTCAAATGATTTTTTGGTTAATACGTCTGAAGGCTTTATGTCTTTTTCTAACAACACTTTTAAGTACTCTCCAGTTTTCAAACATTCTTCTTTTTTTTCATTGCTTAGTGCTGGGTTAGATGAACTATAAGGTAAACTTAAGCCTAACGCCTCTATAGCTGATGCCATAGTATTTGCAGTATACATTCCACCACATGCTCCAGCGCCTGGACAAGCATTTTTTATAACTCCTTTAAAATCCTCTTCCGTTATAGTGCCAGCATATTTTTCACCAAGAGCCTCAAAAGCGGAAACAATATTCAACTTTTTCCCTTTATAATTTCCTGAAGCAATAGTTCCGCCATAAACCATGATTGATGGGCGATTTACACGTATCATTGCCATGGCAACTCCTGGCATATTTTTATCGCAACCAGCAATAGTTATTAAACCATCATAATAATGTGCGGCAGTTACTGCTTCAACCGAATCGGCAATTATTTCACGAGACACCAAAGAATACCGCATTCCATCAGTACCATTTGTAATTCCATCGCTTATCCCTATGGTATTAAATTGTAAACCAACCATTCCATTTTTACGAACTCCATCTTTTACAAAAAGTGACAATCCGTTTAGGTGCATATTACAAGTATTCCCTTCATACCAAGTTGAAGCAATACCTACTTGTGGTTTTTTCATATCTTCTTCCGTTAAGCCTATGCCATAAAGCATTGCTTGAGAAGCAGGTTGAGACTCATCTTGAGTAACTGTTTTACTATAGCGATTTAATTCCATGATTTATATTTTATACTAATGAGAAATTTCCGTATTCATTAAAAGCGACACGACGCGCATATTTAGCTTGAAGAACTGCACCCATGGAGTCTTCCCAATTTAATTTAAATGGTACTTTATCCAATGAAGCTATACCTGCTACTTCTGCAGCAGTTCCAGTAAAGAAAGCACTATCAGCTCCTTTAACTTCTTCAGGTGTAAAATATTTTTCGACTAGTTTAAACCCTAATTCATCACACAATTCAAACATCGTAGCGCGAGTGATTCCAGGTAATATATTTCCTAATGGAGATGTATATAACACTTCGTCCTTCTCAAAAAAGAAGTTCGCTCCGGGTCCTTCTGCAACATGACCGTTTGCATCTAACAATAAAGCTTCATCAAAACCTTTATTCTTCGCCTCTGTTGTAGCCAAAATAGATTTTACATAATGACCAGTAAATTTAGCTTCCACATGACAAGACTTAGGATTTGGACGTTGATAAGAAGATATCATTACATCTAATTGTTTATTCCCTAAATATTTTCCCCACTCCCAAGCGCATAGCATTACATGTACTTCATCTGTAGGAGTTAACGACATATTAGCGCCAGCAAATATTAAGGGGCGGATATAAGCATTACTTAAATTATTTTTTTCTAATAATTGATAGGTTAACTGCGTAAACTCTTCTGCTGTATAATTTACTTTCAAATACATTTTTTCAGCAGAATACAATAATCGCTCATAATGCTCTTTAGATTTAAATATTCTAGTACCATCTGGCGTCGCATAAGAACGTATGCCCTCAAATACGCCACTTCCATAGTGCATCACTTGCACATACGGACTCACCATTAAATCTTTTGCTTTTACCCATTCTCCATTGAAGAAAACTACTGTGTTGTCGTTGTAATACATTGTTTATTTTTTTGATTTAAAATTATTAGTAAATAAAAAAGCCTTTCTCGTCAGAAAGGCTTAGTTGTTATCATAACAATACCTTTCCCTCACGAGATTGGAATAATAATGATAGTATTATATTGTTTTTTCATAATTAATAATTAACGAGACAAAAATATAGAAAAAACTAATATGACAAATAAAATAAAATACATTTTTAGTAAGTCTGTTTTGATAAAGTCTTTACTTTTATGTCTGCGTTATGCAACATATCTTTAAAAGCAGAGCTTTGAATAGTAAATAATTCGTCTGTGGTAAGTTTTTCTAAACTCATTAAGGAATGTTCTTTAGAATATTTCAAAATTCGATTAATTACTTTCTTACGAAGTATGTCTTTTGAGTAAGATTCCATGCTACAGTTTTAAAAATTTATGAATACTTTCCTTTTCATTTGTATATCCCTTAATAAAATATAAACCTGAAGGAAGATCAATTACCTCGATATTAATGTCGTGATGCCCAGCCTCATAAGTTTGCATGGGAATCAATTTAACTAATTGACCAATCCCATTATATACTTCTACATAAATTGATGAACGTTTGAATAATTTTATACTCAAAAAGGCATTATCAAGTGATGGGTTTGGATAAATTGAAACTTCAGCGTTTTCATTTTCTTCGCAGGTGTGCTCAGATGCAATAATTGATAGTCGATTCATTTCTCCATTAAAATCAAATTGCGTTAAGCGATAATATACTAAACCACCAATTTTATTCTCGTCAACAAAACTATAGTTATTGTATCTAGTAGAATTACCTACCCCTTTTACTGAGCCAATAATCTGAAAATTAACCCCATCTATTGAGCGCTCAATATCAAACTTCTTATTATTAACTTCAGAAGCTGTTTGCCAAGTCAATAGAACATTATTTCCATTACATTGCGCATCAAATCGGGTTAGATTAACCGAGAGTAAACAACCTGCATCTACAGTTATATTATCAGAAATAGTTCCACAATAAGTTGTATTAATCGTCCATTGAAAAATATTTGTGCCAGCTGTTAAACCAGTAACATTAGTCACATTGCTATTTGGATTTGAGAAAACACCAGTACCACTCACTACGGTCCATGTTCCTGTTCCAATAGCAACAGCAGCATTTAGGGTAGTACTGCTAGTGCAAACCGATTTGTCGATTCCAGCATCAGCAATTGCTACTCCAGAATTTGCACTGATGTTATAATTACAAACATCTCCAGCGTTACCATCAATCATTAAATAGTACATATTACCAGGAACTAATGCAGTATTTGTTGTCAAGGTAAATGTAGAGTTCCAACTATTATCGGAATTTGCGCAAGGTGTCAATCTAGTTAAAGTTGAGCCATTGTAACTAAAAATTGCCATTTGAACTCCATTTTGGCATGACCCACCCAAAGGTGCTGTTACAACAAACGAAGCTACGGTAGATGTTGCTTGAAACTTAAGCCATGAATTATTTTCAACAGTTCCCAAAAAATTCAAGCCAGAAGGGCAACTGCCTCCGGCTGTATTTAAATCAACTGGCATATCTGCACCAAAATCTCCACTAGTGATGCCACAGTAATTATTAAAATTACAAATAGTCGGTGCCCCTAAAAATAAATCAGAAGCTGGGGAATTTCCTGAGCCACAGGTAGTAGGATTAACACATGATATTTGTGCTTGCCAGCCATCATTGGTGCCAGATCCATTTGATTTAAATCTGAAAGTTATACAAGAACTAGGGGATGTGAAAATTGCATCGCTTGCTTCTTTAAAATATGGTAACCGATCGGAATTAGCTGCATTACCTGTAACCTTATATAAAAGAGGAGATAAGACTGAATTGCCATCGTAAATAAATAATGTGTCACCTGGTTTTATTCTCTCAATTACCACATTACTATATGCCGAGAAATCAAATTTTAATAATTGACTTGAACCAGAACAATAAGTGACTTTGTAATCTTCATTGTTCGCATAACTATTAGTCCCAGCCCCACTATCTTCAAATTTGCCCGAACAAGTTGTAATAGTTTGCCCATTATTTGCGGACATATTATATGTTTGAGAAACCACAATGAGATGCGTGAAGTAAAAAAAAACAAAACATAGTCTCTTAAAATTCATGGTTTCAATATTAATATAACATCAAAATTATATTATCCTATTGCTACTTTTGTTTAAAATTTGAGTACTTTTAGTAA
>SYEI01000074.1 GCA_005800865.1 Bacteroidota bacterium
AATCATCACGTCCTAAAGTAAAACTCTGCGTACAAATATTTACAGAAGCTGAATTAATGGTTCCAGACATTCCCGAAACGGCATCACGAACTCCAAATGTCCAGTTTCCTTCTGGATTTTCTCCATTAAAAACACTTAATTGATCTACAGGAATAACGATTTGTTCTGTTATTTTACTGCAATCTAAAACAGCACCAGAATCATCAAATCGGAAAATTAAAGTTGAATTCAAACTTGGGCAGGATCTATTAAACAAACGAGCCACAGTTCCCTTTGGACTTACAATTTGAATTTCAAGGTCTGACATTCTTTCGTGTGTTACATTTACTGAAACATTTACATCTGATACTGCACCAGTGGCAGCAGGAACACTAACGGTTTTTGTCGTAAATGTAGTTCCACCCGGAATACTAAAGGAACTTCCAAAACTATAAGAAGTGCAAGTAGTTGATGGAGTATAGCCCACCGCAAAAGGCTTGCTGTTTACCGCATAAAAGATATTAGCCGTTGGCTCAATCAATAATCGGCAATTAGTTGATGAAGCAACACTTGTTGGAAGTATAATCGTTTCTGAACCATCATTTGGAGTATTTGCCGCAAGTACTATTGGAAAAGTTAAACCGCCATCTGTAGACAGTTTAATGTTTACCTGCGATGATCCCTGAAGCGTATTGGTATTATTAACATTCCAAGTTACCGTTTCACTTAAGCCCTGCCACCAGCTCACGTCAGTACCATTATGTGAAGAAATCGTAAATGGTCCTGCAGTAGAAACGACATTTACTACCATAGCATCTGTATTAGTTTGTCCTGAATCTAAAGTTGAATTATCTCTGCCTGTTAAAGTAAAATTTAATGTTCTCGGGATAGAAGAAACTGATTCCCAAGTTGTAGTTAGCCTATTGTCTAAAACATAACTCAACCTTGGCATATATCGAATCGGAGAACTATTAGGAATTACTGATCGAAACAAAGGCCCATCAGGTTTTGTTGGATAAGCAATACTTGTTGATCCTGAAGTTGTTACTGCGTTATCATTTTCTTCCCAATTGAAAGTAATGGTATCACCATCTGGGTCTGAACCACTGCCTTTTAAAATAAATGCCGTACTTATTGGAATGGTATAATCTAAACCAGCATCAATTACCGGCGGATTGTTAGTCAAACTTGTAGTAACAGGACAGCTTTTCCCTGCAAGGCTATTTTGAATCTGCAAAATACTTACGTAGGCAAAATAATCATCTGAATTATCTTGTATATCATAATCCCCGCTTACTCCTGCGTATCCCATTATTGTAGAACCACTTCCTGGTTCAACATTTACATTTGTTCTTTCGGTAGAATCGTATGAAAAAGTATGACTTGCTCCTAATTGATGACCAAATTCATGTACAACAAAATCAACATCAAAAGTATCTCCTTGAGGTTTCCCATCGCCTGGAGATGTATAAGCACTTCCTTTTGCCAAAGAATCACTAGAAGTTGGATTCGCACATACACAGCCTATACAACCTGCATTTCCGCCTCCGCCAGAAGCTCCAAACAAATGTCCTATATCGTAATTATTGTTACCTATTACACTTGTTAAAGTCGTTTGTACTTCTTTATTCCAAGCTCCTTTAACTCCTGTTGATGCAACAGAATACGGATCTGTCGACGCATCTGTATAAATTACGGCGTCGTTATTTGCAATTAAAACCAATTTCACAGCGAGATCTTTATTCAAAATCCCATTAACTCTGGTCATCGTTGCATTCATTCCTTCTAAAGCTTTTGCCTTTGTACCGCCAAAATAGGCCGTATATTCTCCTGTACAAGACAATGCTAAACGCAGGGTTTTTAAAACTTTTGTGTTTGCTGCTGTTTTTGCAGTTTTACCAAAACTAGAATTGGCAGTAAGTTCGTCTGATGTTTTACAATCTAACTTAACTTTTGAAGTTTTATCTTTAGCCGTAAATAAAACATATTCGGTTTTATTCTCTGGATTTTCTTCTATAAACTCGGTAGCTTTATCTACTCTTAAAACCATTGTTTGTATTCCGCTTTCAGAAACACTAAAATGTACTTTAGCCGATTTATCATCTAATCCTCTTCCTTGATAAGCTCTAATTTCTGGATATTTGGCTTGTAATTCAGGTTCAAAATTGGAAGATTCCCAAACTTGAAACCGCTCTAAAACTCCATTTGAATTTGGAATTGTAATTTCTGCTGTATTATTTACTGCCGATTTTTCGGTTGTTTTTGCCAATTTTGAGGTTAAAAAACCAGCATTCAGCTTATAATAAAGTTTGCCTGAATCTAAAACAACTGTCTTTTTACTAAAAACTGAAGCAGTATTCACTTTTTGCCATAAGTCATCACTTTGAGCTTGTACTCCTGACCAACAAAAAAGTAAGAATAAAAAGAGTAGTGTTTTTTTCATGGCAAGTTGTTCTTTACTACATCAAAATTAAAGGAATTAAATCAAATTCTTACTTTTTAACGACATTTAATATTTTTTAATCGACAAGTCTCACTTTTTGTCGTCAAGGGAAACTTAATCTTCTTAAAAAAAATCAATTCCCCTAAGCCTAAAATTTAAAATAGATAGTATAAATTTGCAGCATCTTAAATTATTTGTTTTG
>SYEI01000075.1 GCA_005800865.1 Bacteroidota bacterium
AAATCATCAACAAAGAGGTTATTGAACAAAAATCAGTCATTGAACACCATAATATTGAAATTATGGATAGTATCAAATATGCTAAAAATATTCAGGAAGCCTTATTACCTAGCTTAAGCGAAGTGAATAATTTATTTAAAAATTGCTTCGTACTGTACATGCCAAAAGATATTGTGAGTGGAGATTTTTATTGGTTTGCTCAAAATGGAGATACACGTTTTATAGCAGCAGTAGATTGTACAGGCCATGGTGTACCAGGAGCCTTTATGAGTATTGTAGGTAACACCATCTTAAATGAAATTGTAAACGAGAAAAAAATAACTGTTCCAGGTGATATTTTATTGGAGTTACACAAAGGAGTTAAAATTGCATTAAATCAAAACGCTAAAGAGTTTGAAAGAAGAGATGGAATGGATATTACCTTATGTGCCTTTAATTCTAATTCAAACGAAATTCAATATGCTGGTGCCAACAGACCATTATGGATTTACAGAAAAAACAAAAGCTATGAGTTAGAAGTTATTAAAGCCACTAAATTCCCAATTGGTGGTTTAGAATTAGAAGAAAACAGAGTATACCAAAACCATGTGGTTAAGGTAGATGAAGGTGATTGCCTCTACTTATTTAGTGATGGTTACGCCGATCAATTTGGTGGTCCAAAAGGCAAAAAATTCATGTTAACTAATCTTCAACGATTATTGTTAGAAAACCTTAATAACCCAATGGACGTGCAAAAAGAGAACTTAACAACTGCTTTCTTAGACTGGAAAGTTGACGCCGAGCAAATTGACGACGTTTTGGTAATTGGTATAAGGATTTAATCACATTTTTTTAATTTTTATCTGTCGTTTTTTTACTTAAATTAGTGCTTTATTTTTATGAAAAATCAGTACTGTATTATAATGGCAGGTGGTGTCGGAACTCGTTTTTGGCCAATGAGCACCACAGGGCATCCAAAACAATTTCTAGATATTCTTGGAACTGGCAGAACCCTTATTCAACAAACGTTTGATCGTTTTAAAGAATTGTGTCCTGCACAAAATATATACGTTGTTACCAGCGAATCTTATTTAAATTTAGTTTCTGAGCAATTACCAGAACTTCCTAAAGAAAACATCTTAACCGAACCTTCTCGTCGCAATACCGCACCTTGTGTTGCTTATGCGTCCTATAAGATTCATAAGTTAAATCCAAAGGCAATTACGGTAGTTGCACCATCCGATCATTTAATTACCAAAGAAGATACGTTTACAAAAGCTATAAAATCTTGTATAACTAAAGCTAAAAGCGAAGATTGTTTAGTAACTCTTGGTATTAAACCATCGCGTCCTGATACTGGTTATGGATACATTCAGTTTGTAGATTCTCCTGTAGAGGAAAAAGACAAACGTATGTACAAAGTAAAAACTTTTACAGAAAAACCTGATTTAGATACTGCCAAGTTTTTTATTGAAACTGGCGAATTTCTTTGGAATAGCGGTATTTTTATATGGAGTACAAAAAGCATTATTGAAGCTTTTGAAAAACACGATCCTGAATTAGCATCCTTATTTAAAGAAGGAAACGAATTTTACAATACACCAAAAGAAAAAGAATTTATTACAAAAGCCTACAACGTTTGTAAAAACGACTCTATTGACTATAGCGTGATGGAGAAAGCAAAGAATGTATATGTTCGCTCTTCTATTATTGGGTTGAGTGATTTAGGTACCTGGGGATCTTTGTATGGACATATTAAACATGATAAAGGCAGTAATGCTTTGGTAGGAAAAAATATTATTCAGTATGGTTGCAAAAACTGTATTGTGCATGTACCAAAAGATAAATTAGTTGTATTACAAGGTTTAGATGATTATATCGTTGTTGAATCTGATGGCGTTTTAATGGTTTGTAAAAAACAAGATGAGCAACAAATCAGAAATTTTGTAAACGACGTAAAAGTTCAAAAAGGAGATAAGTTCGTTTAAAGAGAAAGAAAAGACCGAAGAGATTAAAGAGACAGAACACAATAAAACAATATCGATTCTGTAAGTCTGAGCGCAGTCGAAGACTTTTAATTAAACAAAAAAGGAATTCAATATATGCCAAACGCTCAGCAAACTAAAAACCTCAACAAATTAATAATTGTAGCAGCACTTGGTTACTTTGTAGATATTTATGATTTACTTTTATTTGGTGTTGAGCGAACAGAAAGTTTAAATTCCATTTTACCGATTCAATACCCAGGCATTTCCGATGCTGTATTAAAAACCTTAAACGGCATTTACGGTAAATTATTACTAAACTGGCAAATGTTTGGAATGCTCATTGGCGGTGTTTTTTGGGGGATTTTAGGTGATAAAAAGGGTCGTTTATCTGTTTTATTTGGTTCTATTTTAGTGTACTCAATTGCCAATATTTTAAACGGTATGATTGAAAGTACCGACGCTTATATTGTTTTACGTTTTGTGTCGGGCTTTGGTTTAGCGGGCGAATTAGGTGCTGGTATTACCTTAGTAAGCGAAAGTATGAGTAAAGAAAAACGTGGTTACGGAACAATGATTGTAGCTACGGTTGGTGTATTTGGTGCAGTAGTAGCAGGTTTTATGGGAGATGTGATTACTAACTGGCGGTATTCATTTTACTTAGGTGGCGGTATGGGACTAGCATTATTAGTTTTACGTATTGGTGTATTTGAATCTGGTATGTTTGACGCATTAAAAAAAGAAACTCATATCAAAAAAGGAAATGTATTGCAATTATTTTCTCATTTACCAAGTCTCAAAAAATACCTCTGTATAATTTTTGTGACTGTACCTGTTTGGTATGTCATGGGAACCCTAGTTTTATTTTCGCCTGAGTTAAGCGAATTAATGGGACTTCCAGAAAAATCGATCTCTGCTGGTAAATCCATCATGTTTGCGTATGCAGGAATAACCGTTGGCGATATAGCTTCTGGCTTAATTAGTCAATTATTAAAATCTCGTAAAAAAGCATTTGCTGTTTTTTTATCTCTAACCGTTATTGGCGTTATTCTTTACTTTTTATATGGAGGAACTTCCGTTACGGTGTTCTACTCTATTGTGACGTTTATTGGCTTTGCAACAGGTTTTTGGGCCGTATTTATTAGTACCGCTGCCGAATTGTTTGGCACAAATATTCGTGCCACTGCCACTACTACCGCACCAAATTTCGTAAGAGCTTCTACCATTTTAATTTCCTTGTTATTAAATTTAGTAATCTCTGTTTTAGATGTAGATAAATTACTAGCCACTAAAATTACTGGAGCAATAATCATTAGCATTGGATTTATAGCCCTTTATTTCTTAGAAGAAACCTTTGGTAAAGATTTGAATTATGTTGAAGAATAAACCAACCGTTATTATTGGAGCATCACCTAATGCCGATAGATATAGTAACAAAGCAACTTTAAGTTTGCAAAAATATGGCCACACCGTTTACCCTGTAGGTATTAAAACTGGCAAAATAAACGGACTTGATATTATCAAAGATAAGCCTCAAATTGAAAATGTAGATACTGTTACTCTGTATGTTGGACCAGATAATCAACCAGAATGGATAGATTATATTTTGTCACTTAAACCTAAACGTATTATTTTTAATCCCGGTACCGAAAACCCTAAGTTTGAAGCCTTAGCGAAAAGTAAAGGGATTGAAGCTACTGAAGCTTGCACCTTAGTTTTATTATCTATTAATCAATATTAAATGATTTCATTTACTACTAAAACCTTTAACGAATTAAGTAATTTAGAGTTATACCAACTCTTACAATTACGTGCTGAGGTTTTTGTGGTAGAACAAAACTGTCCGTATTTAGATATGGATGATAAAGATCAAAAATCTTTTCATATATTAGGTTACGATAATGGAAAGCTTGTTGCTTGTACTCGTTTAGTTCCTGTAGGAGTCTCTTATGATTTAGAACCATCTATTGGTCGCGTTGTAACTCACCCATCTGTAAGAAGTTTAGGTTACGGAAAATTATTAATGGAATATAGTATTGCCGAAACAAAAAAACGTTTCAATAGTTCGGTTATTGTTATTGGCGCACAATGCTACCTCGATAAATTCTATCAAAATTTAGGCTTTGTTCCCGAAGGTGAAATGTACTTAGAAGATAACATTCCTCACATGACGATGAGGTTAGGTAAATAATAGGAACGCGGATAAAACTGATGAAGCTGATTTAAACGAATATAATTAAGTCAGAATAATACATATATTTTTTTACCCTTATGATAAAAAATCAGTAATGCGTAAGCACTATCCGTCCAATCCGCGTCATCCGTGTTCCGATTTCCAATGACTAAAAAACAAAGGTTCCATAAACAAGCTTTCACTTATTTACAGAACCATGTCAACAACAAAACTAAAAAATTAACAAAAATCTTTTACAAACTTACTACTTAATGTAGTATATTCGTGCTACAATTTGTAGCAATTTAAAATTATGAGCAAAATTTTCAGTAACTTAAAATTCTTGCGTTTGCAAAAAGGCTTGTCGCAAGAGCAAATGGCAGAGAGCCTAGGAATTACACGTTCGCGCTTAGGTGCTTACGAAGAAAATCGTAATGAACCATCTATCGATTTATTAATTACCATTTCTGATTTTTTTCACATTGCTGTGGATGCCTTAGTACGTGGCGATTTAACCAAAACTAATCTTGATGGATTAATGAAAATTGGTAAAAATCGTATGTTATTTCCTGTTATGATTGATGAAGATGGTAGAGATTCAGTAGAATTAGTGCCATTAAAAGCTAGTGCAGGTTATTTAAGAGGTTACGCCGACCCTGAATATATGGAGCGCTTACCTCGCATGAAATTACCGTTCCTCCCATCAGGTAAGCACCGTGCATTTCCTATTAAAGGAGATAGTATGCCTCCAATTAAAGAAGGGTCTTTTGTGGTTGCTAAATATTTAGATAGAATAGAAGATATTAAAAACGGACAAACCTATATTGTAGTAACAAAAGAAGACGGTATTTCTTACAAACGTATTTTCAATGTCAATACTAAAAAAGGTTTTATGGAATGCCATTCCGATAATAAAATATACCCTCCATTTAACGTCAACTTAAGAGATGTATTAGAAGTTTGGGAATACACATGCTGCATTAACATGACAGATTACAGAGAAGAGGAATTAAATGTTGGAAGTATTATGAGCATGTTGCGAAACTTACAAGTAGAAATGGAAGTGATAAAAAAACAAGGAAAGAAAGCGATTTCTTAACCTGTTATTTCTAAAAAGCCCTATTATTTAAATAATAGGGCTTTTTAGAAATAACAGGTTAAGAAATCG
>SYEI01000076.1 GCA_005800865.1 Bacteroidota bacterium
GCTTTTAAATTTTAGCCACTTAAAAGCGCAATGTAATTTTAATATTGATACTTTGCTAAGCGATAAAACCCAACTTGATTATGGCAATAAAGTTATTCAAGATAATAATGGAAATTTTATTTTTTGTGGTAATGCAAGAGACAATAGTGGGAGTAATGATGTTGGTTATATAGTAAAAGTTAAAACAAATGGAGATACAATTTGGAAACAAAAATTTGATTTTACAGCTAACACAGATATTTTTAATGATATAAAAGAGTTGCCAGATAAAAGTTATATTATTTTAGGCACAAGTAGTAACACACTTGGTATAAGTCATGCATTTATTGCCAATGTTGACACTAATGGCTTACTTACATGGACTAAGCAATTTAATTATCCTGAATACGAAACTGCCAGTCAAATACAAATTACAAGTGATAACAAATTAGTTGTTTTAGGGTATTCAAAAATATATACTCAAAATACAGGAGATGTATTACTTATAAAAACAGATATAAGTGGAAACTTAATTTGGAGAAAGATAATTGGATCTAGTACACTTGATGAAAATTATACTTCACTGCAAATCATAAATAATAACACTAATTACTTAATAGGTGGTACAGAAAGGCCAATTAGTAAGTATAATATAGCCATAACAAAATTAGACACAGCAGGAAATGTAATATGGAACAAATTGAATGGCAATAGTAGCATAGACTATTACGGTAATTCAATTTGTCAAACATTTGATAAGGGATATTTAATTGGAGGTAAGGCAAATACCCAAGGTAGATTGTGGAAATTAGATTCTACAGGAACAATTCAATGGTCAAATGCTTATGGATTAAACACTTTTACAATCATAAGAGATGTTAAGCAATTAGCAGACTCAAATTTAGTTTTTATTACTAGTGACAATTACATGCATAGTTCAAGTAATACTGTAAAAGCAGGTATTTTAGCTAAAGTTGATAAAAATGGAATTTTACTTTGGGAGAAATTTTATAAACGACCTTCATCAGGGCAACAAATTGTAGCTTTTAACGGTTTTAATTTTACAAAGGATAACGGTTTTATATTGACAGGCTCCGTGGTAAATACTTTTGTCGCACCATTCACTAACACATGGCTTGTTAAAACAGATAGCTTAGGGAGTGATAGCTCTAATTGTAGTATTTATATTGGAATAAAAGAGTTAGATAATAAGGAAGTTAAGGTTACATTATATCCTAATCCAAATAAAGGAATATTTAAACTTTTAATCAATAGTACATTTAATACAGATGAGATAATTGACATTTCAATTTATGATATTTTAGGACAAACTATTAATTATAAAAAACTTGATGAGATGGGAGCAAGATTATTTAAGATAGAAACCGAAATTTTATTCGAAGGAATTTATTTTATTAAACTTACACAGAACAACAAGGATATATGGCAAAGTAAATTTGTCATCGAAAAATAAAAACCACAAGCCCGTGGCAAAGCGCTTTTGACGGATGCGAGATGCGAAAAGTGCTGAAGGCACGCCTATCTGGAATGCTAAGTTAGGGATAGCCTAATCAGGTTTTCAATTCACGCAAAAGCAGAGGTAAATAAAAAACTAAAAACCGTTGCTATTACTCTAAACTGTTACTATGAAACTGAATTATTGTTAAAAGTTTGCGTAAAGGATTGAAGCGGTTATCCTTTTTATTGAAAGGACTTTTGAGGGGGAGAATAAAAAGATTGTGGTTAAAAGCCTTACAAATAAAAAAATTAATTTTTTTATTTTATACGCCTAAATAGATTATTGTTTTATAATTTTCTTAGTTACTGTCATACCGTTGATAAGAATAATTTTCACAAAATAAAGCCCTTCTGAAAAACTTTGTAATTGTAGCTGAGGCACCATGGAGAGGCGTTTGCTAACATGTTAGAGAAACAGTTTGATTGATTTTCAAAACTTGGGTTGGGCACAAGATTTTGTGAATTGCATTTATTTACAAAACAAAATACGTAACAACATATAATCCAATATTTCATTAATGATTTACAATTACTTTTTTAGTAACGCTTTGCCCATTAGCATAACTTACTTTTATAAAGTAAATTCCTACTGAAAAATCAGCTAAGTTTAATTGCTGACTTTTATCTTTTGTTAATTCAGACAATAAAATTTGACCTGTAACATTTATTGCTTCAATTTTTTGCATTTCAAACCTACTGCTAATATGTATTAATCCATTAGTTGGGTTTGGCTGTAAAGTAATTGCACTAACAATATTCAATTCATTTATACCAACAGGGCTCACCGTAATAGTTATCACATCATTAGTAACCGCCTTACACTGCGTTTTTGTAACTGTATAAGTTGTATTTATCGTAGGGCTTGCTTTGGGGTTAGGGCAATTGGTGCAACTTAAACCCGCAGTTGGTTGCCAACTAAACAAAGCAGCCTCACTATTGTTTGCTCCTACTAACACACTATCTCCTTGGTATATCAACGTATCATTTTTTGCTTTAGCAATTTCTACAACCTCCACACTTACATCATCTACATAATACTCAGCTAGACCATTACAATTGGTAGGGTAAGAATCCTTTATATAATGCTGACTATGTAAAAAAAAGTCGCCTATAGTTAAATAGGACTCATTACCTACTGCCGTAAAGCTCCCACTCACTTCTTCCCATCCTAATGTATCTTCGTAAGCTATACCAGGTGTTGAAATTATTTGAGGAGTATATAAGCCAGCCATTGAAAATGTTGGTGATGTTGTACCAGTTACATAGTAAGGAAATGGGGTTGGGGTTAATAGCGCTCCTAATTTATCTAAACTATATCTGGCATTATTCCAATGGCTGACATAGTATGTGACACAATATATTTTACCAGCTTCTAATGTATCCATTAATTTACATGCTGGATGACCACTTTCCTGGCTGTTAGAACTCTGAGTGTAAACGCCAAATGAAGCATAAGCAACACCTGTTCGTACCGTTTGATAACTTTTAAAACAATTATCTAAATATTGCTTTGGTGTACGAGAATATGGATCCGACTGACATGCTAGTAAAACTCCTGCTGTAGCACCATTATTGAGCATTTTCCAATCACTTGCATTATTAACATAA
>SYEI01000077.1 GCA_005800865.1 Bacteroidota bacterium
ACGAGTATTAGACAACATGTGGATATATTGCGCCATTCTGTTGTAGCTCGCTTTTACAGAAGTTTCATCATTAAAAGCATATGATAATGCCATTCGTGGTTCAAAATTAGTAAAAGTGCTAATGGTTTTTCCTTTTCCGTAATAAGTACTTCCGATTGGAGTTCCTTCTTCATAAATATGATATAACGGATTATAAACTACTGCTTCTCCATTTTCATAAATATTGATACTTTCGCCGCCCAAACGATTAAACATACTGTAACGAAGTCCGTAACGAAGATTTAATTTTTCTGTAATTTGATTCTCAACATCGAGATATGCAGAAGTTTCTAAAGCGTATTTTTTATCTAATTGTTTATAATTATACTGCGAATCAATGCCATACGGCTGTACAGTTCCCGGATTAAAATCATAATACAAACCGTCTATACCATAGTTAAGTTTAAAATTGTCTGATATCGTGTGGTTCCAATTGTATTTTAAACCATAGTTGGTAATCTTACTATCCCATTCAAGTTTTTGAAAGGGTATTTGCAGATTAAATTTGTAATCACTGTAAAAAAGAGACAGATTTGTATTTAAGTTGTCTGAAAACCTATGTTTCCAACTAAACGTTCCCATAGTATTACCGTAGGTACTGGCAAAAAAATTATTAATATCAAATAAATCATTTCCCATATAACCAGAAAAAGCAATAGAATTATTTGCTCCTAAACGATAATTTAACTTAGCATTAATGTCATAAAACATAACAGAACTTTTAATATCAGTAAGTTTTAAAAATAAATGAGCATAAGAAGCACGACCAGCAATAATAAATGAACCAACATCCTTTTTTAAAGGGCCTTGTACTAAAAGTCGGCTTGAAATTAAACCAATACCTCCATTTACTTTGTAATCAGTAAGATCTCCTGTTTGCTGACTTACATCAAGAACCGACGAAACACGACCTCCAAATTTAGACGGAATACCTCCTTTGTATAAATCTAATCCGCTAACGACATCTGCATTAAAAATAGAAAAGAAACCAAACATATGCGAGTCACCATATACCGGAGCGCCATCCAGAAGAATTAAGTTCTGATCAGCAGCACCTCCACGCACATTAAAACCAGAAGAAGCTTCGCCAGCATTTGTAACACCCGGTAAAGTCAATAATGATTTTAAAGGATCTGGTTCCCCCATCGCCGTTGGTAATCTTTTAATCTCTGCCATCGAAAGCTTATTAACACTCATTTGTGTATTTCTAACATCAACCGCTTTGTTACCGGTAATTACGACTTGTTCCAGCTCGTGACTGTCTGGCTCCATATTGAATCTTACCTTAGTATCATCAGAAACTGTAACTTGCTTTTCCTTATTTTTGAAACCAACATAGCTGATTACAACCGTATAAGTGCCTTTCTCTAAATCCATTGAAAACATTCCATTAGCATCTGTCGAAGCACCTGCAGCAATCTCTTTAATGTAAACATTAGCACCAATAACAGGTTCTTTATCTTCATCTAGAACCTGTCCTGTCAGCTTATTTTTTTTTTTAGGTGCTTTTGAAACTTTTTGCTTCACAAAAATATTATTACCTACAACCGAAAATTGAACCAATGCCGTTTTATTAAGCTGATTAATAAGCTCTTTTATTTCTACATTGTTATAAACCCCTTTTTGAGTAAAATACTTCTGATTGGTATTTATTTGATCCGTAAAGGCAAATTTATAATCCGTTTGATTTTCAATTTGCTTAAAAAATTCTTTTAATGTTACTGTTTGATCTACAGTTACGCTTATGTTTTGGGCACACATACACCAACTGAATAAAAAAAAGCATGCTGAAATTATACACTTCATGAAATTTTGTATTTTTGAATATTATTAAATAGACAGCTTCGTGCTGTCTTGACTATGGGAAGGATGTTTAGTTTCGCGGCTAGGACATCCTTTTCTTTTCTACTGAAAAGTAATTTGCTTTAATTTCTCATTTACTTCAAAGTTTAGGTTATACATTTCTGATATTAATTGAACAATTGTTTTTAAATCTTCCTTTTTGTTTATTCGTACTGTAATTCTCTGGCTGTGATATTCTTCAGGAATAGTCACTTTATAACCATAATTTGTTTCTATGTAAGTACAGACAACGCTCAGTTTTTCGTTATCAAAATCTGCAAATCTATTAAAATGAGAAACTGAAGCAGTTTCTTCTCCGTAAGTAAATTTTTCACCTGGTTTAAGTATCCATTTTTTATCTTGGTTTTTCACACTCATCTCAACACTTCCTTCAAAAAGCTCAACAGTCACAACCCTTTTAGTATAGCCTTCAACTGTAAAAGAGGTTCCTAAAACTGTAGTTGTCGTTTCATTACAAAAAACCTGAAACGGATGTTTCTTATCTTTCTTAACTTTAAAATAGGCACGACCAGTAACTTCAACCTTTCTGTCAACAGCAAAATTGTTGGCATATACAATTTTAGAATTTGGGCTCAATTCTACACTTGAACTGTCTGGCAATGCCACAATTTTTAATATTGAAGT
>SYEI01000008.1 GCA_005800865.1 Bacteroidota bacterium
AGCGTAACCTTGCCAAGGTTAAGGTCGCGGGTTCGAGACCCGTCTTTCGCTCGAAAACTAGCCTTAAAGCTTGTTTTTAAACAAAATACCAAAGTAAATGCCCCGGTGGTGGAATTGGTAGACACGCAGGACTTAAAATCCTGTGTCTTCGCGGACGTACGGGTTCAAGTCCCGTCTGGGGTACACCGAAAGCCTCTCATGAAAATGAGAGGCTTTTTTGTTTATATTTAGTTCCATTAATGTTTGAACTCCAAATCATATACGAAGACGCTATTTTACTCGTTTGCAACAAGCCTGGTGGTTTGATGGTTGAACCTGATCGAAACAATCACCCTAATTTATTGCAGCAAGTCAAAAATTATTTAAAAGAAAAAACGGGCGATAAAAATCCTTATGCGCAACACTTACATCGTTTAGATAGAGTAACCAGCGGTATTGTGTTATTTACTAAGCAAAAAGAATATTTACGAAATTTGAGTGAGCAATTTGCACAAAGGCAAGTTTCGAAATATTATGTGGCGTTAACAGATAAAGCACCTGAAAAAAAAGCAGGAATTTTAGAGCATTGGCATCGCAAAGAAAAAAAGAAAGCAGCACTGGTGCTTGAAGGGACTGAATATGCTGAAAAAGCGAAATTAGAATACACAATTCAACCTCAAGGCAAGTATTACTTATGGAACATAAAATTGCATACAGGAAAATATCATCAAATAAGAGTGCAATTAGCTAGCATTGGCTGCCCTATATTGGGTGATGAATTGTACGGTTCAACAGAATCATACCAAACAAATGCAATTGCATTACATGCCACTAAATTAATAATAAAGCATCCTGTAAGTGGGAAAGAGATGGTTTTTGAGGCGACACTAAATTTCTAGCTTATGGCTTCGACTCCGCTCAGCCACCATTAATAAACTTAACCTGACACTTAGTGGAGCCAAAGTTTACGGTAGTTGAGCGGAGCCGAAACTACATTTTAACACAGTTACTATAATGACTTTCATTTACGCATTCAGATAATTTATTTAATTTTTCAGACATTCCTCTAATTAAAGCTTCCTTCTTTTTTCTACTCCAACCTTGTACTTGCTTCTCACGATAAAAAGCAAAATCTATTCTTTGGAATTCTTCATAATAAACCAATTTTACTGGTAATCTTTTTTTAGTATGATTTGCCCCTTTTCCATTTTGATGCTGAGTTAATCTCAACTCTAAATTATTTGTACTCCCTACGTAATAAGTTCCATCATTACATTCCAATATGTACATATATCCTTTCATTTAATTTTGTAATTCTTTCAGTGGCTTCGGCTACGCTCAGCCACCGTTAAACCAAATAGAACTACTAATAATCAACTGAGTCATGAGCGAAGTCAAAAGGTAGCTGAGCGGAGTCGAAGCTAATCTCCTTTAAAACCTGATACTTACCCACTACTCCATTTTGCAATCTTCTTTCTAAAATAGTAACTTGATTGCAGGTAAACTTTTCTTCGAAAGAATGATTTTTTATCATAGAGAAGCTTTTTTTGAAATGAGCACGAGGTACTGCTTTTCCTATAGTTAAATGCGGCACAAAGGAACGCACTCTTAAGCCCAATAAAACGTGTAATTCTTGATACAACTTCACAATTTGTTCTGAGTTTTCTAATTTAGCGTATATGGTATTAGAAGATGTGCCGTGTTCAAAATGATCAAAGCCACTCACATGAATTTGAAATGGATGATTATTAGAAAATAATTGCTGCACTGCTTCAATAAAACGCTCGTTAACTGGCCGCATCGTATGAAACGACATTAAAGAAATGATTTCGGAAGAATTTAAGTTGTAATCACTTAAGCCAATCTCTCGATGCAATTTATGCTTTAACAATTTAACTTTGCTTTTAATCGCCTCTGGTGGCGATATAATAAAAAAATACTGATGTACTGTATCTAATACAGGACTTTCTTTTTTAGCTTCAGAAAACAATGATAACTGAGCTTGTTGAGCCGTTGAATTGTAATTTCTAGTATTCATGACATTTACTATTTAGTTAACAAAAATCTTTTAATAAAATTACTACATTTTACAACATCCTATTGCTATAATTTGTAGCATTTTGTTTTTAAAGATTAATTTAACAGAAACGCCAAGGAAAAATGAAGATTAAAACTGAATTAAATACGTCACTCCGTTATGATTTTTATAACTCACTTTACCATCTAATTGCTCGGCTAACATATATATCAACTGAATACCAAGGTTTGAATCCTTATCAATATCAAAATTTTCAATAAGCCCAATACCATTATCACTTACGGTCAGATTAAATTTATTGGCTTCCGCATGAAAAGTAATTTGAATTTTACCTAGTTTATCTGGGAAAGCATATTTTAGGGAATTACTAATAATCTCATTTAATATTAAACCTAAAGGAATCATCTTATCAACATCCAATAATAAATCTCCTTCTAAATTAAATTCAAATTCAATGTGTGATTCTGGTTGAGAATAAGAGCGATAAACACTTCTACATAAACTCTCAATATATTCGTTCAAACTTATTTTACTCAAATCCTGCGACTTGTATAACATTTCATGCACAAGAGACATAGATTTAATACGATTTTGGCTTTCACGCAAAAGATGAAGTACTTTTTTGTCTACTATTTTATCAGATTGTAAATTCAACAAGCTTGAAATAATTTGCATGTTATTTTTTACGCGATGATGCACTTCCTTTAAAAGCTGTTCTTTTTCTGCCAATGAAATTCTAGAATGCTCTAATTCCTCGCCTAACATATTAATACCAGATCCAATACCATCAAGCAAATTATCATCATCTCTAATTTCTACTTTCTTCTCAAAATCTTGTCTAGCAAAGGCAAGAATAACCTCTAAAATTTCATTTACACGAGCTTTATCAGAAAGAGAAATATTACTTTTTGTATACATAATAATTAGGAACAAAATTGTTTAAGCCAATTGATAGAGTCCTGTTCGTTATCAAAAAGCCTAGTTGGAACTGCTGGTTTATTGATACCCAAATAAAAATTACCCAACACTCTACTAATTGAAGACCCAATGATGATGCCAAAAACATTCGTCTTGGTTTCTCGTCTATGAGCCGAAAAATGATGACGAGCTTCGTAACTCATTGATTTAATATTACGAGCATCTATAAGAATAGGGAATTTTTTATCTACAAAAAAGGAAGAAACAATTTTAGAATTTTCAATGGCATGCTCTAAAACAATATCCAAGTTTGGTTTCACGCAAGTACGAGCAATGCCATCATTACCCATCCAAGTAAAATAGCCTTTAGCTTCAGTTGCGTGTATCGGAATTTCCATCACACTAAAGGTAATAATTTGACCTATTTAAACCAATTATTTGGTCTAAATCATATTTAACAATTCAAGCAATTGCTCCTTTTTTCTGTTAGAAACTGGAACAATCGAATCGTCTTTCATCACAATATGACCTTCTGTTTTCTCAAAACAAAATAAATAGTTCATATTAATTAAATGCGAATTGTGTACTCTTAAAAATCCAACATCTGTTAATAAATCATCAAACTCTTTCATCGTTCGAGATACCATGATGCGCTTGCCATCTAACAAATAAACCTTCGTATATCCTCCATCCGACTCAAAACGAATAACATCGTTTAAATCCACCGAATAAATACGCTCCATCGTTTTTAAAACAATTTTTCGTTTGGTTTTTGCAGGCTCGGTAATGTTACTTAACAAGGTTTTTAATTTCAAATTTAACTCCTCACTATTAAAGGACTCTTCCACTTTTTTAATAGCCGAAATTAAATTGGATGGAGACAATGGTTTTAATAAATAATCTAACGCACTATACTTAAATGCTTCAATAGCATATTCTTGATGCGCTGTAACAAATATGACTTTAAAATTAATTTTCTCAAATTTCTTTAATAAATCAAATCCGGTTCCATCAGGCATTTGAATATCTAAAAACACTAAATCTGGTTGATGTTCAACTATAGCTTGATAGCCAGACTCAACAGAACCAGCTACTGAAGCCACCTGAATATTTTCGGCGTAAGAACTTAATAAATTACAAATCAATTCCTGATTGTTTGTTTCGTCATCAATAACAACTGCTTTTATCATAACTTTTATTTTGCTTTATAGGGAACAATAAATTTAACTTTCACACCAGAATTTTCTGCCGACACAGTCTTTTTATCTAATATTTCAATTTCCACATTCCCTTTTGTTTGTTCATTTAAACTTGTCATGCGTTCTTTGGTAATAATGGTAGCCAAAGATTCATAAGATGATTTTAATTTATTTTTGAGTTTCATGGCTTCTTCCATTCCTACTCCATCATCTTCAATTTCATATATTAAAAAATTGTTTTCATAAAATAATCTCACATCAACTCTTCCCTTATCTTTTTTATAAAAAATACCATGCTCAATCGCATTTTCAATAAAAGGTTGAGCCAGCATAGGGGGAATACTAATGCTATCTCTATCAATTTTTTTATCAATAGTAATCGTGTAATCAAATTTACTTTCAAAACGTAGCTTTTGTAATTCTAAATAAGTGTTTAATAATTTCACTTCTGCTTCTACTGAAATATAATCTTTACGAGAGTAATCCAGTATCATACGAATTAACTCAGAAAACTGAGCTAAATAATCGCCCGCTTTTAAACTATCTTGTTTAAAAATATAGTTTTGAATAGCATTTAGGGAATTAAAAATAAAGTGAGGATTCATTTGAGAAACCAA
>SYEI01000009.1 GCA_005800865.1 Bacteroidota bacterium
ATGAACCAAATCATTTTATGAATTGGTTAACACACAACTATCCGCAATATAGTAGTCATGATTTTGCACCTCGAAAACTATTTGGAGAATATGTGCAAGCTACATTTAATGATTTAAAAAACACAAATCCATTCATAACCATTCAACAAATTGCAGAAGAAGTCATTGACATTGAAAAAAAAGAAAATACATTTGAAATAACAACCACTCAAACTTATAAAGCACAAAAAGTAGTTATAGCGCTTGGTAATTTTTTACCAGCTCATCCTCGTTCAGTTTCAAAAGAATTTATTGAATCTGAAAACTACTTTCAAAATGCTTTTCACCCAACTATAATTGAAAAAGCAATTATTAAAAAAAACATTACCATCATTGGCTCTGGCTTAACGATGATTGATGTATTAATTAGCCTTCATCATCATTCATTTTCTGGCAAAATAAATATTATTTCTCCTCATGCATACATACCTCAAGCGCACGCAGAGAATGCTTTGCCTAGCGTAAAACCATTTATTGAAGAAAATAAATTGTACCGATTACAAGAACTACTGTCGCTTGTAAATCAGCAATTAAAAAAAGCAAAAACAGAGCACTTAAATCCTCAAAGTGTTATTGATGTGATGAGACCACATTTACCATTTTTTTGGATAAATTTTTCTTTAAACGAAAAACAACAATTTTTAAGACATTTACGTCACAAATGGGGTGTTGCTAGACATCGAGCGCCAAGTGAAAGTATGGTAATTCTTAAAAAATTAGAATCATCTCACATTATCCATCTTATAAAAGGAAGATTAGTTGATATTAAGTCAATGGATGGTGAATTTGAAATACATTTTTCTGATTCAAAAATAGGCCAGCAATCTTTTAAAACAGAGTTCATTATCAATTGTACAGGGCCCGAATCTGACTATTTGAAAATACCATCTGTTTTGGTACAAAATCTGCTAAAAAACAAGATTTTTACCCCAGATTCTATCCATTATGGAATAAATGCTACTAAAAACGGAGAAATTTCGCCCGATTTTTACACACTTGGACCACCGCTAAAAGGTATTTTATGGGAAAGCACTGCAGTGCCCGAAATCAGGCATCAAGCAAAGGAATTAGCTGCTAAAATTATTTGCAATTAATTTTTCGTTTTTCAGCAATAATTCTATCTTTGCCTTCCTTAAATTAATAAACAAATATGAGCGTTTTAGAAAAAATACGTAGTAAAACTGGCCTTTTAGTTGGTATAGTGGGTTTAGCCTTGGTAATCTTTATTTTAGAGAGTTTATTAGGCTCTGGCGGAGCATTATTCTCTGGTCAAGATTTAGAAGTTGGTAAAATTAATGGTGATCAAATTGATTATCCTGCTTTCAGCGCAAAAGTAAACGAACAAATTGCTCAAATTCAGCAATCAAATCCAAATCAAGTAATTGATGACAAGATGAAAGAACAGATTATTGAATCTGTTTGGAGTCAGATGATTAATGATAAAGTAATTAAAGTTCAATACAAAAAATTAGGTATTTCAGTATCTGAAGATGAATTGTATGATTTAATGTTAGTTCACCCTCATCAATATGTGATTCAACAGTTAACTGACCAACAAACTGGCAAAGTTTACGAAGGTTTTGCTCGTCCTGATGGTGCATTAGATTTAGTAAAATTAAATCAATGGGTTGGACAAATGAATGCAGAGCAAGAGAAATTTTGGAAACAATTAGAGAAATCTATTTTGGAAGTTCGTGCTGCAGAAAAATATAATAACTTAATCAAAAAAGGCTTATACGTAACTAAAGCAGAAGCTAAAGATCAATTCATTGCTCAAAACAAACAAGTAAACGCTTCTTTCGTTATGAAGCGTTATGCTGATGTTGCAGATTCTACAGTAAAAGTAACTGAAGAAGAAATTTCGGCATACTATAATAAACACCAAAGTGCTTACAAAGTATCTGATGCTTCTCGCACAATTGAGTATGTTGCTTATGATGTGATGCCTTCAAAATCAGATTACGAAGCTATCATGAAAGATGCTCAACGTGCAACTGATGATTTTAAAACAAAAACAGCTGCTGAAGATTCTTCTTATATAGCTGCTGAAAGCGAAGGCGGACAAGTTAGCATTTCTAGCTATGGTAAAAAGAATATGATTATTTCAGATTCTACTGTGTTTACAGCTCCAAAAGGAACAGTATTCGGCCCTTATGTTGAAGGAACTTTTGTAAAGATTTATAAATTATCTGATATTAAATCAATTGCTGACTCTGCTAAAGTTCGTCACATTTTAATTGGTTTACAAAGTCAAAAAACACAAACAACTCGTACACCTGAAGTTGCTAAACGTATTGCTGATAGTTTATTAGTTTTGTTAAAAGCTAAAGCGGTTAAGTTTGATACTTTAGTAAAAACAATGTCTGATGACTTAGGTTCAATTGAAAAAGGTGGAGACTATGGTTGGTTTGATGAGAACAAAGGTTTTGTAGATCCATTTAAAAATGCCGGTTTACAAGGAACAGTTGGAAACATCACCGTTGTACCAACTCAATTTGGTTTCCATATTATTGAAGTATTAAATGTATCTAAAACACGTCACAATTCTTATACAGTTGCTCAAATTACTAAGTTAATTGGCCCTAGTGGAGAAACTAACCAAGAGTATTATAAAATTGCAAGTGATTTTTCTGGAAAAAATCAAACAGCAGATGCATTTAACAAAAGCATTGACACTGAAAAATTAAACAAACGTATTGCTGAAAATATTAAAGAAGGTGATAAAACATTACCAGGTTTAGAATCAGCTAAAGATTTAGTACGTTGGGTTTATAAAGCAAAAAAAGGAGAAATTTCTCCAGTATTTGAATTTAAAGATCGTTTTATTGTAGCAAATTTAGTTTCTATTAAAGAAAAAGGAATTGCTCCATTAGAAGATGTAAAAGAAGATGTAACTGCTAAAGCAATTCGCGATAAAAAAGCAGAAGCATTTATGAAAGAATTTGAAACAAAGGCAGGGGCTTCTAAATCAATTACTGATATCGCAACTAAAATGGGCTTAACAGCTGAAACGTCTGACAACTTAACTTTCTCTGCATACAATGTAGCTACAATAGGAAGAGAAGATGCTTTAATTGGAACTGCAGCTGCATTAAAAGCTGGCGCTACTAGCAAGGCTATTAAAGGAGATAATGGAGTATTTATAGTTGCAGTATCATCTGTAAAAGAGGCAGTGTTACCACAAGACTTTAAAGGTAAACAACAAGAAATTGAAAGAACAAATGGCGGTCGTGTGGATTATGAATTGTTTGATGCTTTAAAAGCAAAAGCAAACATCGAAGACCACAGAGGTAAATTTGATTTCTAAGAAAATAAATAAATTAAAAAAACTCCTGCTAAATTTAGTAGGAGTTTTTTTATGTCGCAACTCAAATAAAAAAATATAACTTCGCTATATGAGTTTGAGTAATTTATATGATGAGTATGGTTTGCTAACTATTATTCTATTATCGCTCTCTGCTTTTACTGCTGGCTTTATTGATGCCGTAGTTGGCGGCGGTGGATTGATACAAACTCCGTTTTTGTTAATTACATTTCCAAAAATGCCGTTGCCTATTTTATTTGGTACTAATAAAATTGCTGCCTTAGCAGGAACATCCATTGCAGCATTTAAGTATGCTAAAAAAATAACTTTCAATTATAAATTATTAATGGTGATTGCCTTGAGTTGTTTTGTTTCTTCTTTTTTAGGTGCACAACTCATTAATCATATTGATACAAATGTATTAAAGCCACTCATCTTAATTATATTAATTGCCATTGCCGTATACACATTTTTAAAAAAAGATTTAGGTGCCATAGAAACCAAAGAATTACCAATGAACAAACAACTACTTTACGGTTCGTGCATAGGATTAATAGTTGGGTTTTATGATGGTTTTTTTGGACCAGGAACGGGGAGTTTTTTTGTGTTAGGTTTTGTCGTTGTGTTAGGCTTTGAATTTGTAAAAGCATCAGCTTACGCTAAAATCGTCAACTGTGTCACAAATATTTCGGCGCTCATTGTCTTTATAAAAGAAGGAAATTACATTTTACATCTTGCTATATTACTTGCAATCTTTAATATCATTGGCAGTTTTATTGGCAGCCACTTAGCATTAAAAAAAGGAAATGGTTTTGTAAGGATAATATTTTTAGTGATTGTTTCCTTGATGATATTAAAATACGGATACGATGTGTTGAAAGTTTACTTTTAGGTTTTACTTTCTCTCTAATAGTTTTTTTAACCTAAACACAATTTTACTGTATCGCTTTTCATTAAAAGATTTC
>SYEI01000078.1 GCA_005800865.1 Bacteroidota bacterium
AAACATCTGGAACAATTCCGCCGCCGCCGTACACGATTTTACCTTTTGACGTTTTAAACTTTAAAGAATCTGCGACTTTTATGCTGTCTTTTGCATACAATTCACCTGTCGTGACACGTGACTCCGATTCTTTAAAATACGCTTCATTTCCTTTTTTATATGGTTTTTGAATTGATCTACCAGTTGGTGTATAATATCTTGCCACGGTAAGGCGAACTGCCGACCCATCGTTAAAATCCATTTCACGCTGCACCAAACCTTTTCCAAAAGAACGACGCCCAACAATAGTACCACGATCATTGTCCTGAATTGCACCTGCCAGAATTTCGCTTGCCGAAGCACTGTTTTCATTGATTAACACATATACTTTCCCTGCTTCAAAACTTCCTGCTTTAGTAGCATATGTTTTTTCTGTTGTTCCGTTTTTATTTTTGGTAAAAACAATCAGTTGCTTGTCTTTTAAAAATTCATCAGCAATAGCAATTGCTTCTTCCATATAACCGCCTCCATTATCACGAAGATCGATTACGAGCGACTGAATTCCTTTTTCTTTTAATCGTGTCAAACCCGTTTTAAACTCGTTAAAAGTAGTTTCGGCAAAACGATTTATTTTGATGTAACCTACGTTATTTCCAATCAACAAAGAAGCATCGACGCTTTTAATTGGGATAATATCTCTTTTGATTTTAAATTTCAGCTTCTTTTGTTCAGATTTTCTAAAAACAGTCAATTCAATTTCTGAACCTTTAACTCCTTTTAATTTAGAGAATAAACTGTCTGATGGGAGTTTTCGTCCGTATAATTTAGTTTTCCCTGCGAATAAAATTCGGTCGCCAGATTTCAACCCTGCTTTTGCAGAAGGCCCATTCTCAACAGGTTTTATAATGGCAACAGAATCTTTATACATATAAAAATTGATGCCTATTCCAACAAAATCACCTTTCATACTTTCGGCTACTTCAGCCTGTTCGCTTGGCGGAATATAAACGGAATGCGGATCTAATTTTGAGAGTATGTTATCGACGGTAAGATTAACAATTGAATCGGTGTTGATGCTGTCAACATATTCATTATTGATAAAATCGATAAGTTTATTGAGTTTAGTTTTGGAGTAATTTTTAGCCAAAAACTGGTCATCTGCAGAAGTGTGCATTAAACTTCCGAGTACTGTTCCTAGAGCAAAAGTGGCTCCAATAACAATGGGCAGATATTTGGGATTAAATTTCATTATTCTTCTAAAACAGGAATATGTTCTACTTCGACACCCGCTTTTATTAAAAATTGAATTCCAGAGTCATCACGATATCCGTTATGATAAACCACTCTTTTTATGCCTGATTGATGTATTAATTTACTGCATTCTTTACATGGTGAAAGTGTGATATACAAAGTTGCACCTTCACATGATTGTGTTGATCGCGCTACTTTTAAGATCGCATTTGCTTCGGCATGTAAAACATCCCAGCGTGTTAAACCATCTTCGTCTTCACAGCAATTTTCAAATCCTGAAGGCGTTCCATTATAGCCGTCAGAAATAATCATTCTGTCTTTTACGATGATAGCACCCACTTGTTTACGCTTGCAGTAAGAGAGTAAACTCCATTCTTTAGCGATTCTCAAATAGGCTTTATCGTATTTATTAAGTTTTTTTACTTCCATTTATTTTATCTATTCCAAATTGGGCTTTCGATAATCATCGGAATTACTACTCCAACAATAAAAGCCGACATCACAAGTGCCCAGTCGCGTTTTGAAAAACGAAACACAGTCTGTACAATATATGAGATTACCAAAACCACAAAAACCACTACTAACTGCGCTGCTTCGATACCTAAAGCAAATTCTCCTAAAGGTAATAATTTTGAACTTGGCGAACCTCCTAAAATAGTTTTAAAATAATTCGAAAATCCTAGTCCGTGTATAATTCCAAAAAACAGCGTTACAAAAAATATTAAATTTATGCCGTCATTTTTAGTTGCTTTTCCTGCGGTAAAAAGATGATATAAAGCTGTAATCAAAATCGTTATCGGAATTAAAAACTCTACAAGATTTACTTTTACTGTAATTATTCCAAAAACAGAAAGTACTAACGCTACGGTATGACCGATTGTAAATAAAGAAACTAAAAGCAAAATGCGTTTCCAGTCTTTAAAAGTATACGGAACTGTTAATGCGATTAAAAAAAGAACGTGATCGTAAGCGTTGATATCTAAAACATGCTTTAAACCTATTTGAAAGTAAATCCAAAATTCTGACATAAGAACTAATAATATTTTAATGATTAGGGGTTGTAAACATACGATTTATTTTGAAGATTCAGTAAATACAGTTCTTAAAACAATGAATAAAAATAAGTTAAATTTATGAGGAATTTAAAATTGTTAAATTAAAATAAGATTTATCTTTGCGAAATAAAACACTTTTTAATTATGCCATTTTCAGAATTATTTGATAACGAATTCAAACAAAGAAACAGAGGTCATTTCTCTGCAATTGTGCGTGTAGCATTTGCTGACGGTAAAGTAAGTCCTGAGGAGAAAGACTTTTTGGACAAATTAGCTTCAAGATTAGAAATCTCGGAAGAAGAATACAGTGAAATCTTAGTTGATCCTTGGAAACACCCAATAAACCCGCCGTATTTATATGCACAACGTTTAGAGCGTTTGTTTGATTTGGCAAGAATGGTTCACGTTGATCATCATTTAGGAGACCAACAAGAAGTTATGTTGACTCGTATGGGATTAGCTTTAGGATTTACTCCAGGAAACGTAAATTACATTATTTCAAAAGCATTGTCTTTAGTAGACAAAAAAGTAGATTTAGATACTTTTGTTTTTGAAATGGAAAATATGAATAAATAACATTTAGTATTTAGTG
>SYEI01000079.1 GCA_005800865.1 Bacteroidota bacterium
TCTTTTTCGGTGCCACCACCTTTGGTGTCTTTATGCAATGGCATTCCACAGCTTTGGCAATTTTTGTATTTCTTTTCTGTCATATAATTTTGCTTTAATTCCTTGTTCGTTTTGGTCGTGTCATTTAGGGTTGCTTGTAACTACTCGCTAAGCGCCACTCATTCGTTTGCAAATGCTTACAATCGAAAACAAATGCCTTCAAGTAGTTTCTATATCAAATATAATAAAAATCCCCTTCAAATTTCTTTGAAAGGGATTCATTAAATCATTTATAAAAACTTAAACTTTTAATTTTTGGCCTAAACGCAAAACCTTAGTTTGCTTAATGCCATTCTTTTTGCAGATGGCTTTAATTGTTGTGTGGTTGCGTTGTGCAATACGCCCTAAAGTATCACCTTTTCTTACCGTATACACTTTACCGTATTTAGATTTTGAACCAGAAACACGCGATAAATTCAAATCCTTTTTTTGGCGGCTATGTAATGCTCTTAAATCGTATTTAGTTTCTACATCGGCTTTAGTAATCATTACCGAGTTGTTTTTTAAACTGCCTACAGCAAAATCAATAAAGTCCTCGGCATCAATGGCCTGACCTAAATAACGCATTTCAAAATGTAAGTGAGAACCAAAAGAGTGACCAGTGTTTCCACCTAAACCAATCATTTGTCCTGCTTCTACAGTTTGTCCAGCCTCTACTAATATTTTTGATAAATGAGCGTAAACGGTTTCTAATCCGTTTTTATGTCGGATAATAACCACATTTCCGTAGCTTCTGTTTAATTTAGCAATACGCACCATACCGTCAAATGCAGCACCAACCGTATCGCCAGTTTCTAAATCAATATCTGTTCCGTAATGAGGTCTTCTTTTTCTCCAACCAAACTCCGACGTTACATTTCCATTAAATGGTAAAACAAAGCCGCAATCTGTTGGCTCAGTTAAATTAATAGTAGCCGAATCTTTTTTAAAGCATTGTGCAAACGAGTAGGGGTGAATTGTAGCTGTATCCCAACTTGCATATAAATCGTTTGAAGGAAAAGCTAATAAAGAATCTACTTCCTCTTCCTCGTGATCGTGTTCATCTGTTGTATTAACTAACGATAATGGATTGATGACCATTTTAGTAGTATCATCTCTTTTTACTATTTTCTTTTTTCCATCATCTTTAATTGGTTTTTCATCTGGATTAACCGAGTTGAATGCAAAGAAAGATTTTGGCTTAATAGTTGTGTTTAAAGTACTTGGTGAAAACGCACTTAACATCAATGATGAACCCATCATTAATATAAAAGCAGATATGTTTTTTGTTTTCACGATTGTATTTTAATTTCGAGATTTGCAAGTATATTGTTTTTATTTTAAAAAATCAGTGTTAAATGCTGTTAATACCTGATAGTTTTTAACAATTTAACAATTTTAACATTTGCTATATGGTTTAACTGCTTAATTTCTAAAAAGTTACAAAAACCATCCAGAAAGCTAAAAATTTAGTAGATTTTTGTAATTTGGAATTTCTTTTAAGATTTCGGGGGTATTTTGGTCTAATTTTAAGAAAACATGGTTTAAACCATTGCTTAAAAAAACAGAAGCCACATTCAGTTCCAAATTATAGCGTAAAGCCTGGTTAACTGTTAACTGGTTAATTTCTACTTCGGGCGCTTTACACTCTATTATAAGTATAGGTTTTAGGTTTGAGTTAAATACCACTAAATCAGTACGGCGTTTGGTGTTATTTAACAGTAATTGCTTTTCAACCGAAATCATAGAAGCAGGAACTTCTTTATGATTAATTAAATAATGAATAATATGTTGTCTTACCCATTCTTCGGGAGTTGCCTCCACAAATTTTTTGCGAATAATATCAAATACCTGCAAATTACCTTTCTCGTTTTTTTGAAAACGAAAGTCAACTGTAGGGAAATTTAATATTGGTAAATTCATATTACTTATTGATTTGATAAAGATATGGTAAAATTAGTAAGTGACTAACTTTGTCAAAACTTTTGTACCTTAGCTTAATTATAAAATCAGATGACAATATATGAAGACGAAAGATGAAATAGTAAATAACTGGTTGCCCCGTTATACAGGAAAAAAAATAGAAGAGTTTGGAGAATATATATTGTTAACCAATTTTGGTGGTTATGTTAAAATGTTTGCAGAGTGGAATGGCGTAGAGGTTGAAGGCCTTGACCGCCCAATGCAAACAGCTACAGCCGAAGGCATCACGATTATTAATTTTAGTATGGGTAGTGCGATGGCAGCTACCATTATGGATTTATTAACGGCCATTAGTCCTAAAGCAGTTTTGTTTTTAGGAAAATGTGGAGGTTTGAAAAAGAAAAATCAAATTGGTGATTTAATTTTGCCCATTGCTGCCATTAGAGGCGAGGGAACCTCCAACGATTATTTTCCGAGCGAAGTACCTGCTTTACCGTCGTTTAATTTGCAAAAAGCTATTTCGTATACCATTCGTTTAAGTGGCCGTGATTATTGGACAGGAACGGTTTATACAACCAACCGCCGTGTATGGGAACATGATGAGGCATTTAAAGAATATTTAAGAGTGGTTCGTGCCATGGCAATTGATATGGAAACGGCTACTATTTTTAGTGTAGGTTTTCATAACGAGATTCCTGTGGGAGCCTTGTTGTTAGTAAGCGATCAGCCAATGATACCTGAAGGTGTGAAAACCGAAGAGAGCGATAAAAAAGTAACCACTGATTTTGTAACAGATCATTTACGTATTGGAATCGATTCGTTAAAAGAGTTGCAAAAAGCTGGTATTTCGGTGAAGCATTTAAAGTTTTAAAACTTTTTATAAAGCTTAGTTTCTTGGAATTTTCGATACAGTTTACCTGGTTTTGCAGGAATGCGTGCGCCTATTAAAAAGTTAACGGCCCCATATCTGGATAGAAAGGTAATTTGACTAGCGTTATACCAACTAAAATCTGATGTTGTATTTAGTAGCATAAAAAAATGTTTATGGCTGTATCCTATTGATGCTCTAAAGTCGCCTGATACGGATGTATAAAAAAGAGTTTGGCTTTTATGGGTATTTAAGTAATTATAATTCCTCCATTGTTCTTCAGGGCCTATAATTAAGGTGAAGTTCATAAACAAATGTTTCCATAATACTAAGTTTAAACTACCACCACCATACACCGAAAAGGCAAAAACATTTAAGCCATGTAAAGATTGATGAGTGTCGTAATATCGTCTTACAGGTATAGGGAAAAACGAACTATCTGAATTTACCCGATTATAGTGGATGTTGGCTGATAGTACAAAACTAAAAGCAGTTTTTAATTGATGGTAACTACAAGAGTACCCCGATTTAAAAGAAAATTTATTAGAGTTGGTAAAGAATAAAAATTTTGTTTTGTAAGATTCGGAACTAATTCGTGGATTTTGGTCGTAAATGCCGGTCGTATAAAAAGTAGTGTCGTACCTAGAAGTGTTTTTATTATAAAAACCTTTGTAGCTTCTATAACTATTTTCAAGTAACCATCTGTTCCCACCAATATTTAAATTTAAATTTCGGTATTTAGTGTCGCCCTTTTTAGCCACATTATTTGAAGGGTTTTTCCAGCCAAAAGAAAAATTGAATTTATCGTAATTTATTTCGATACCCGACACTAAGTTAGATTCAGCAATGTATTCAACTTCCGATTGATTTAAACTATCTTTTACAAGCTTTTGGCTTAAACCCATTCCATAATTTCGATAAGATTGAAAGATAGAAATAATGAGTTTATCTTTATGTTTTACATAGTAAGTAGTGTCCCAGCCTTTTTTTTGGGCATGGGCATAAGTTATACTTGAAATAAAAAATAATATGACTAAAAATAAACGCATCAATTAATTACCTTCGTTGCCTAAATATAAATAAAAAAAAATGAACCTAAAACCATTAAATATTGAAAAACATATTGAACACTTTATTTCGATATTAATTGAATATACGCCAAGAGTGATTGGTGCGGTAGTAGTTTTAATTATTGGTTTATGGTTAATTAAGCGCTTATCAAAATTAGCCACCAGATCAATGGAAAACCGAGATTTAGATGTGTCGTTACGCACTTTTTTAAGGAGCTTAATTTCTATTGGATTAAAAGTAGTATTGATTGTAACTGTTGCTGGCATGATAGGTATAGGTACAACATCATTTGTGACTATACTTGGTGCGGCAGGGTTGGCTGTGGGTTTAGCATTGCAAGGTTCGTTATCAAATTTTGCGGGAGGAGTTTTAATTTTAATTTTTAAACCTTATAGAGTAGGTGATACTATTGAAGCGCAGGGCCAAAGTGGTTCGGTAAAAGAAATTCAAATATTTAACACCATCCTTTTAACAGCCGATTTAAAAACCATTATTTTACCAAATGGTGCTGTATCAAACGGAACCATTGTAAACTTTACAAAGAATGGTATTTTGAGAGGAGATGTACAAGTTACTATTTCAACAGCTAATGATGTAGACAAAGTAAAGGAACTTTTAATGGAAGCTTTATTAAAACATGAGCATATTTTAAAAGATCCTAAGCCTGAAATAACAGCCGTTAGAATCGTTGATAATTCAGTAACACTATCCATTAAACCTTTTGGCTCATCTGAACATTATGTGATGATTCATTCTGATGTCGTTCAAATTGCAAAAAGTGTTTTTGAGAAACATGGTATTACTTCTGCAATACAACAACGTATTGTATTGAATGGCTAATTAAAGTTTAATGCCAATTACTAGAATATCGTCCACCTGAGCGTGAGCATTTCCCATCCAACTTTGGATTTTTTTATCTAATTCATCTTGTTGCACTGGCATTGGCAAGGTATGAATTTGTAATAAAAAATCTTTGAAGTTTTTTGTCATTAATTTTTTCCCTTTTTCACCACCAAATTGGTCAGCGTATCCATCCGTTGTCATATAAAACAAATCGTTTGGTTGAATGTCGATAATTGTTTCTTTAAATATTGTATTAGAGTCGGTAAAACCTCCAATAGCATTTTTGGTAGGCTTGTATTCTATTAATTCCCCATTTCTAATTAATAATAATTCTCTATTAGCACCAGAGTAGGTTAATGTATTGTTTTTTGGATCAATCATGCACAAAGCCATATCCATTCCATCTCTCGATTCGGAAGTGTTTTGTTTTAATACTTTAAAAATACTTCTATTTAAACTTGATAAAATAGCTGAAGGACTTGTAATCTTTTTAGTTAAGATGATTTCGTTTAATAAGGAGTTTCCAATCATGCTCATAAAAGCACCAGGTACACCATGGCCAGTACAATCCACACAGGCAAAAAATGATTTGCCCTCAACTTGATTAAACCAGTAAAAATCGCCACTTACTACATCGCGTGGTTTAAATAAAATGAAACCATTTGGCAAATGTTCCTTAATCACATTAATGTTTGGAAGTATCGAACTTTGAATACGTTCGGCGTAATTAATACTATCCTTAATTTCTTCAATAGCCATGTTTAAGTTTAAGTTGGCATTTTTTAATTCGGAAGTACGCTCCGTTACTTTAGCTTCTAGTACTTGTTTCTCTTTAATTAATTTATGTGTTCTATATTTAATAAAAGAAAAAATACTGGCAATGATGGTTGCGATGGACAGTACAAAAAACCACCAACGCATGTAGAACGGCGGTGTAATTTCAAAAGCATATTCTAAAATCTCACTTTCAATACTGTATTTGTTAATTGCTTTTAATTTAAAAATATATTTCCCAGGAGATAGATTAGTAAATACTGCTTCGTTATTGGTTTGCACTGGCGACCAATCTTTATCATATCCTTCCAATAAAAACTGATAGTTAGTGGTTTGCGTAGATAGCGCTTTAAACTTAAAGGTAATATCGTTTTGTTTGTAATTAAAAACTGGATTGATTGGTAAATTTAATTTTGACAAAGAATCAAATTTCACTTTAGTGCTATCTATTTTTGAATACTTTAAAAGTAGTTCGCTAATCAAAACTTTTGGTTTTACATCACTTACAATATCTTCTTTGGCATTATAAGAAACTAAACCTTCGCCAGTTCCAAAATAAATAAATCCATTTTGTTCAATAGAGGCGTTTTGTTCAATAGCAGAAGATTTTAGTCCATCTTCATCAGTATAGGCCTTAATACTTTTAAGAGAGAAGTCGGGATTTAGTGTAATTTTATTAATACCTAAATCTGTTCCAATCCATAAATTGTTATCGGCTGATTTTTGAATTACATTAATTGAATTACTTAACAATCCGTTTTTCTTGCTAATGTTAGTGAATTTGTTCTTGTTAAAAACAAATAAGCCTTCGTCAATTGAACCGATGATGATTTGGTTATTTAATTCATTAATCGAAAAAACATTCGTACTCGTAAAGCCTTCTTTTTTACTAAAGCGCTTCATGATGTTGGTAGTTGTATTCAATCTTAATACACCTTCTCCAATAGTGCCTATCCACAAATCATCTAAGATGGAGTAGATGCACATGACATCATTGGTGGGCAGTTGTTTATTTTCTTTACTATACAAACTGAATTCACCATTTTTTATTTTAATGATTCCAGTACCGTATAAGCTCACCCAAATAATGTTTTCGTTTTTTTGTATACTAGTAACAATAGTTTTTAAATCAACAGTATCAATTTTATTGATATGTTTTGTTATTGTGTAATTGTTTTTTGAAGATTCAGTTAAAATAAATAATCCTTTATTTTGAGTTCCTGCGTATAGTGTTTTGTTTTCTAAAAAAAGCGCCGTAATAATATCTTCCGTCAATTCTTTCGGTATAGAAACAGGTTCAATAATGCCATTATTAAAATTGTTTAACCCACTTGTGGTGCTAAATAAAAAGCCTTCGTTATTTTTACAAAAAGCAATGACGCGATTATCGTTTAAGCCATGTTGTTTTGTATAAACCGATAAAGCTTCATTGGTTAATTTGTAAACCCCGTTACCAAAACACGATACCCAAATTTCTCCTTCATAATCGCAGATAACAGATGAAATATCAACACCTGCTAATCCATTATCTTTATTGAAAATTTTATGGCTTAAGTTTTTATATATTTTCACCAAGCCATGTTCTGTAGCACACCAAATATTATGTTGTTTGTCCTCAACAATTTTCGAAATATAATCTGTATTAATTAAAGGAATATCTACTTGATGAAATACATTGTTTTCTATAAAAAAAACACCTTTCCCAGGAGTCCCAATCCAAATTTTACCATCCGTACTTTCGTAAAAACAAAATGCAGAAGCGGAGTTGAAATTTTTAGATTCTTTTATGACAGTAAAAGATTTACCATTATAAAGATTGATACCGCCCTTACTAGTTCCAATCCAATATTTGCCACTATTGTCTTTAAAAACAGAGAAAACTTTATCAGAACTTAATCCATTTGTGGTGTTGAGGTAGGTGAATTTCTCATTTTCTAAAATGGCAATACCCCCGCCAAATGTGGAAATCCATGTTTTTGACCCGTCACAAAAAATATGAAAAA
>SYEI01000080.1 GCA_005800865.1 Bacteroidota bacterium
CTGGTTTAATATTAGGGCAGCTTGAATATGAGCAGCAGCCACAATATACAACCACTGGTTTTGTTTTACTTTCCATAGTTAAGTACGACAAAATTTTAGTACTAAATGTAGCGTTAGTTGCAGCACCAACGGCTTGTGCACCTTTAATGTTTTCCATTGGACCAACATTAAAAATCAGAGGTTTGTCTTTGGTATTGGTGGTTATTTTATCAGCCAACTCTTTAGTAGGCATTAATTGTTCTTTTTTCCAAACAGGCGCTTGAGCGTATGAGCTAAATAAGCCCAAAGTAATTAATAGTAGTGTAAATATCGCTTTCATGTTACTTTTTTTGTTTTTCAAATTTATGCAAAAAGTAAAATATCTTCAACACTATGGATGATAAAAAATGCTAAAAAAGACTTAAACCTTACCTTAAAAAAATCCCCCTCTGTGATCAGCAGAGGAGGATTTTACAAAGAGATTTGCTTATTCGTAACCTACAAAAAACGTTTAAGCAAATCTCTACCCTTCATAAACCAACATTATAATTCGTTTTTTGTATTCATTTATTTCCTCAATTATTATTTTGTATTATAATACCCACTCCAGATGTTATTTCTGTAGGTCTTGCTTCAAACTGACTTGATTTGTAAACTAGCATACCTAATGTTTTATCTATAACAAATTCATTTATTAACTCCACTTTATTTTCTTTATTATATAGCAATTTCGACATAATTATGTTAAGTTTTTGTGTCTTCCCATATAACTAACTGATGCCATCAGGCAAATTAGTATTAACCGTTATGATTATATCTTCAAATCCTTTTTTCATAATTTTCATGGTATACATTTGATTTAATTGAAAGATCGCATCCACGCTTTCTGGCGCCCCATTATAAATTGAATCTAATTTAACTCCATCTTCAAACAGTATTACAGAATAATTACTTGCTGGTACATTATCGCATAATACATTTGCTGAAATTTGGATGGCTTTGAATTTATGTTTTTTGCTTTGTGCCGTTGCTCTTAAAGTAAATAAGTTAATTAAGATGATGACTAAGTATACGTTTAAAGTTTTCATAGCTGTAGTTTTTTAAGGTTGATATTATTAGGTTATGGCGATAGTATATGCAATATTGTGCCAATACCTTTTCACTCTTATAAACAGTCCGAAAGCCTTATGAATAGAGGATTATAATTTTGGCATTCCGAAGTGCCAATAGTAGTAAGTTCCAATATTTGGAATTAATTTTAGCTTTTAGGAAAGTTAAACGCACATTGTTAGACACAAAAGCATAGTGTTTCTTATAACTTAATAATGAACATAAAAAACTCCAATTGAATTTCGGAGTTTTTTATTGTTTTTATTTTAAATTAAGTGTAATCCAACTACTATAAGGATCATTGACCTTAGCATCTAATCCAACATAAAATTGCCTCTCATGGTAAGAGTATTTAACAACATAAGAAGGATGTGCGCCAGCAGGTATCAAAAATTGATAACTCCGTCATAAGATTGCCAAGCATCTAAGGCTTGTATTAAACCGTATATTTTTAAAACCATTTTATAATAGAGTTAAATCTAAACTATCACAAAAATTGTGGGTATGAATGCCATACATTTAAATAATACATTTATCTTTAAGCTCTCATGCGCGCAACAACAAAAGTAAATAACCGAACCTTACCAAAACTTAAACCAGCAAAGGTTGCTAAAGCGGCAACGCCTTCCAATAAAAAGGCAAAGGTGAAACCAAAGTTTAATTTAAAAGGTATTCCTGCTAAATATAAACTTATTTGCAATTTAGCGATTGAGCATGCAGATACGCATACACAATGCGACGAACTTTTATTAGTTGGTGTAAGTGTTTACGAAACTTTATTGGAAACACATCCACTCGAAATTGCAGATAAATTAAAACAAGAGGCTGTGACGAAAGCGATGTTACTTAAAAAGGAAACCTATTCTACGGTTTCTTAGTGCTTATCTTCTTATACTTTCTTTTTACTTTTTTTTCCTCGATGAAAAAAGAAACCAAAAAGCCAACTCAAAAAATGCTCATTAAAGCTTGAACACTTATAAGCAAATTTGAAAATTTGACTGTAAATGCATCAAAAGAGAAAAGAACATTTTATACCTAGGAGTTTTTAAAACGTTCCCATAACAGCCTATAAAATAAATAAAACTAAGGTCTAAGTTGAAACACAGAAATGGTATCTGTTTATATACCAGCCTTATTTTAAAAATCAAAAAGTACCAAATATGAATTCAATCCTTTATATTTGTTATACTAATTCTTATTTTGTGAAGCACTTTATACTACTCTCTTTTTGTTTGTTTGCTTCACTTAGTGTGATGGCGCAGGCACCCGACCAAACCGAAGAAAAAATTACGGATTTATTATCCATGGGTAATTATAAAGCCGCTATTCCTTTGTATCAAAAGTTGATTAAAAAAAATCCAAATAACGATGAGTTTAAATACCAATTGGGCAAATGCCTTTTAAAAACAAAAGGTAATCCTAAACAAATTATCGATTTATTTGAATCCTCAATCCCTAAATTAAAACTCGACGCCGAACCCTTATATTATTTAGGACAAGCTTACCAACATAATTTGCAATTTGATAAAGCTATTGACACATACATGAAAGCTAGAATTGAAGCCGATAAAAATTTAGCACCTATAGTTGAACGTCAAATAGAAACCTGCTTGCATGCCAAAGAATTGATTAAATATCCTATAGATGTAACATTTACAAACTTAGGTAACAGTATTAATTCGGAGTTTCCTGATTATTATCCATTAACACCCGATGATGAGTCCATTTTATTTTTTACCTCTCGCCGCCCAGATAAAGTTGGAGCAAAGCCAGAGATGGATGGCTACCACCCTTCTGACATTTATTTAGCCACTCCAAAAGATGGTAAGTGGGTAGAGCCTAAAAGCATTGGCCCCACAATAAATACTAAATATGATGAACAAGCTGTTGGCATTAGCCCAGATGGTAAAAGGTTGAGCGTTTATATTGATCACATTGATAGCCTTGGAAATTTATATACTACCGAGCTAAACAAAACAGGCATTGGCTACAAAAAAATTGAGCGACTTGATTCCAAAATAAACGAAGGCTTTGAAACTAGCGGAAGCATGAACGATGCAGGCGATGTGTTTGTATTTGCTAGTAAACGTAAAGACGGCGCTGGACAAAAAGACCTTTATATTATTCGTAAATTGAGTAGTGGTAAATGGGCTAAACCACAAGATTTAGGAGAAAATATTAATACTGTGTATAACGAAGATTTTCCTCATTTAAGTAAAGATGGTAACACCTTGTATTTTGCTAGCGAAGGACACTCGAGCATGGGCGGTTACGATTTATTTAAAAGCCAATGGAACGATTCACAAAAAGCTTGGAGCGATCCTCAAAATTTAGGTTACCCTATTAACGATACTTACGATAACGATAATATAAATATGGTAAGTGATGGAGCTTATGCCTACGTATCGGCAATTAAAGATGGTGGCTTTGGCGACCGAGATATTTATAAAATAAAATTCAACGAAGTTGATACCCGCTATTGCATTATAACAGGTTATGTGCATACTTCAGATTCGAGTAACGTATCTATTAAAATTAGCATCTTAGCTTCGAAGCCCGATAGTAAAGAAGTTTTAAAATTTGTGCCTGTACAAAAAACTGGCAAATACGTAATGGCTCTTACGCCAGGTAATTACACCTTAGATATTAAGGCAGATGGTTATGAAGGAGTAATGACTGATTTTATAATTTACGACCTTCCATTTCAGCCAGAAAAGGCCAAAGACTTTTTACTAAAAAAGAAACCTTAGTTATAGATTAGTTTTCATTTAATAATTAAGGAGTATCGGCACAACAATTCGACTCCCTTCATTTACCAACAAAAAATCCCCACTTATTTTCCAAATTCAACCACTTACCAAGTAGTACGGTAAAAAGGCAACAGCATTTTATTTTTTGCGTTCAAGGCATTAAGCTCGTTAATTATAAACCAAAAAAAATAATGTTATGAAAACTAAAAGTCTGCTTGTAGCTATTGCTATGCTAATGCTAGCTTGCCAACCGAAAAAAGAAATAGAAGTCGCCTTAGATTATACGACTTCAGACATCACCTTATCCGAACCCGCACCTGGCTCTCCTCCACCCGCATGCGAAACGGTAAAATTTTTACCTCCAGTTATTAAAGATGATGCCGTTGAACAAAACGCGCCCTCCACAACTAATAAAACACCAATAGCAAAACATAAAAAAATCATCAAAGATGGTTCCATCTCCATAAAAGTAAATGATGTAGAGGTTGCGAAAAAACGATTAGATGCGGTCATTAAATCGCACGATGCGTATTATGAAAATGAAAGTTTCCTAAATCATGATCTACGAGTTTCTTACAGTTTAAAAATAAGAGTACCTGCCAATAATTTTGAATCATTGCTAAAAGCCAGCGAAAAAGGTGAAGGCAAAATAGAAAGCAAAAATATTAATGCCCGTGATGTTACTGAAGAATTTGTAGATGGCGAAATAAGATTAACCAATAAAAAATTATTCAGAAATCGCTACAATCAATTGCTTGAAAAGGCAGGCAAAGTAGATGATATATTAGCCATCGAAGAAAACATCCAAACCTTACAAGAAGAAATTGAAAGCCAAGAAGGACAACTTAAATTTCTAGATGATCAGGTTGCTTATAGCACACTTGAGGTTTATTTATTCAGCGAGAAAGATATTGCTAAACCTCTTGTGAATGAAGATACATTTTTTCAACGTTTTAAATCAAGCATTTCAAATGGATGGAATACATTGGTAAGCTTTTTGCTATGGTGCGTGATGCAATGGCCTTGGGCTGTAGTGATTATTATTTTAATAGTGATTATTAAAATATATTTAAGAAGACGTAGAAAATTGGCGTGATTTAAGAATAATTAAAAACGATGCACTTCTTCTATGCTCAGTGTCCGAAATTTCAATCAGTGGCTTTGGCGGCTACTGAGCGAAGTCGATTGTCGAAGTTGTAAAGAAAAGGAGAGATTAGCTAGAGCTGATCTCTCCTAGCCCGAAGGCAAAATATAAAAGGTCGATACTATGAATCGACTTTTTGTTTTCACGCTTCGCTTATGAAAGTATACTTTCAACGCTTATGCAAAAACAAAAAGGTCTCACCGAAGGTGAGACCTTTTACATTTATTAGTGGACCCGGAGAGATTCGAACTCTCGTCCAAACAAGGAATTAATATGCTTTCTACAAAGTTTAGAACATAATTGGTTTTCGATTCAAGTCAGGCTTATATTCATACCAAACTTAAACTTAGATGCTAATATTGTTTCAGATAACATCATCACTGAAACAAGTTGCTAATTTATGATGCAAAATTCTCGTCGCTAAGCAACGGTGCTACAAGGTTTGCAAAGGTTGGTTAGTCTTGGACTAAGCAGCCATAGCGTAAGAATTCTCTTCGCCGAATAAAAGTTTGAGAGTTGAGTTTAAGGTGCCATATCCACAACGCACCACCTGCTTACATACCAACCGCGCTCGCTGTCAAAACCGGTCGGGCCCATAATTTTAAAGAACTAGGACAAAGATACAACAATTTCATGCTCAAATTAAGTTTTTAATTATATTTAAGAAAAATTACCATGCGAAAAATTCTATTCATAATTCTTATTTGTGCATCTGCTAGTTCGTTTTCACAAACCATTAAATCAAAAGCCTTAAAGTTAAAATATACATTGGCTGATAGCTGGACAGCTAATGAATTTGCTGATCCTTTAAATTGGGACAAAGGTGGAAATGACATGTGTAAATGTTCGGGGGTAGCTTTTAGCAAGCCCGATGCTAATGGCAAATACAATGTAGTAGTTTATGCGGTGCCAGCTGGTGGATTAGATTCGGCAAAGCGTGAGTTTGTTGGAACTTTACATTTTGTGAATGTGGAGAAAATAGAAAAAGCAGTGAACGAAAATTTTTCGTTTGAAAGACGTCGCTCTAACTTTGTGGATATTAAAACTAAAGCTAAGTCTTATAATTGTATGCGCTATATTACTA
>SYEI01000081.1 GCA_005800865.1 Bacteroidota bacterium
GGAATACAAAAGCCATAAGATAAGGCAAAATGACCTGCATATCTCAATGCTTGAGGACAAAGTACTGTTATACCTAGTGCAGATAACACAGCTTTCCAATTTTCAATATTAAATAATTTAAATATTTTGAATAGAATAATAGCACAAATAAACAGCGATAATAGCATCGTAAAATTAAATATGCCAATAGAGTAGGGTTTTAAAAAAGGTATGGCTTTAATTAAATTACTTAGTAATGGCGTACCATCTGTAAATAAATGATTTTCTCCGTAAGGATAATTTGATCCAGAATAATCTATAAAAGAATGGTCGTTTTGAACATGCCACTCATATGTAAAGTAATTTTTATAAGAATCGCCAGTATCGTTAAATAAATATTCGTTAGGATGAAAAAAAACAGGTCCATAAAAATATATCACTAAAATAAAGACCAAAATTACCAATGACAATATTGATAGGTAATATTTCGAATCTTGTTTTACTAACATTTTACTCATATTTATTTTAAAACTAATAAAAAAAGCCACAACTCTCGTTATGGCTTTTAATTAATATTTACATTAGGTTTCTTACAAAATCAACATAGCGTCTCCATAAGAATAGAAACGGTATTTTTCTTTGATTGCTTCTTTGTATGCTTTCATAACCAAATCATAACCACCAAAAGCTGCTACTTGCATTAACAAAGTAGATTAAGGCATGTGGAAGTTAGTAATCATACAATTTGCTACCGAAAAATCATAAGGAGGAAAAATAAATTTATTTGTCCAGCCACTATAAGGATTAACATGTCCTGTTGTTGATACCGAAGATTCTAATGCGCGCATTACGGTTGTTCCAACTGCACACACTTTTTTCTTTTTATCTTTTCCGCTATTAATAATTTTACATGCTTCTGAAGTAATAATTGCTTCTTCGCTATCCATTTTATGTTTGGTTAAATCTTCTACTTCAACCATTCTAAATGTACCTAAACCAATATGTAAAGTCACATTAGCGTAGTTAACGCCTTTAATTTCTAAACGCTTCAATAATTCGCGGCTAAAATGCAAGCCAGCAGTAGGAGCAGCCACTGCGCCTTCGTTCTTAGCAAATACTGTTTGGTAACGCTCAATATCACTTTCTTCAACTTCACGTTTAATATATTTAGGTAAAGGAGTTTCTCCTAAATCATATAATGCTTTTCTGAAATCTTCGTAAGGACCATCAAATAAGAAACGTAACGTTCTTCCTCTAGAAGTTGTATTATCAATAACTTCGGCAACAACATTATCATTTTCGCCAAAATATAATTTATTTCCAATACGAATTTTACGCGCTGGGTCAACCAAAACGTCCCATAAGCGACTTTCAGCATTTAATTCTCTTAACAAAAACACCTCGATTTTAGCACCAGTTTTTTCTTTATTTCCATACATACGAGCTGGAAAAACTTTGGTATCATTTAACACCATTACATCACCATCATCAAAATAATTGATAATGTCTTTAAATTTTTTGTGAGTAATTTTTCCTGTGGCGCGATCAACAACCATTAATTTACTTTCGTCGCGATTTTTGGAAGGATATTCTGCCAACAATTCTTTTGGCAAATTAAACTTAAACATGGATAACTTCATACTTCTTATAATTTTTATATAAGACAATAATGAAATAGAATAATTAAGAGCTATTTCATTAATCTTACGGGATTAATACGGTGGCAAAAATAAGTCACGAAAATGCGTTTAGAACATTAGCTGTTTAATATTAGTAAATTGACTATCAGTAACTTGCAATTTATAAATGACTTATAATTAACATTATGTTAAATTGTAGTATTCAAATCATACATCTATTGTAAATAAATATACCTAATTATGATAACTCATCCACGGCTAAATTGCCAACTAAAGAACCAATGGCTACACCCATTCCACCCATTCGAACAGCGCAAACTATATTTGGAGAAATTTTCTTAATAATTGGTTTTTTTTCATCACCCACTCCCATAATCCCACACCAGCGTTGTTCAATATCAAATTTGGTATCAGGTAAAATAATGGTCTGCAACAAAGTCTCTAAATGTTTTTGAATTTTAGTATTTAACACAAACTCAGAACTAGTTTCTTTTTCAAAGTCTAAATTTCGTCCACCGCCAAATAGAACCCGGTTGCCAATATTTCTAAAATAATAATAGCCTTCATCGTAATGAAAAGTTCCTTTTATTTTTAAACCATCAATTGGTTTAGTTATTAAAACCTGAGCTCTGGCAGGTTTTACATCTTTTAATTTCAGCAATTCAGTTGCAAAACCATTAGTGGCAACAATCACATGTTTTGCTTTTAATTCGCCAATCGATGTGTCTAAAGCAACATTTTGTTTTAAATCATTTATTTTATTGACTGATATCGAATTTAAAATGATAATACCTTTGCTTAATGCTAATTGAATAAGGTTTTGCATCATCATTCCAGTATCAATTTGCCCCTCTTTTTTATTTAAAATTAAACCTTTTATTTGCTTGAATTGAAAGCTTTTAATCTTCTTATTTTCAGTGCTATAGGTGTTTTTTGTTCTAGTATATGACTTAATTTGTTTGTTAAAGTAATCTATTGAATGACTACACTCTTCAAATCTATCTTTAGAGTCAAATAATTCAAAACCACCTAGTTCTTTATAATCAATTTGCTTGTCACCTAATCGTTTTTTAAGAAGCGCTAATCCCTTAATTCTCATTTCCACAGTTTGCCAAACTACCTCTTCTTTGCTTTTTTTTATATCCGATAATAGTTCACTTACACTACCAAAACAAGCAAATCCTGCATTTTTTGTGCTAGCTCCGTGTGGAAGAATACCTCTTTCTAAAATAACCACTTTAGCTTTTTTATGCTTTTCTTTATAGCTTATAGCGGCATTTAATCCTACGATTCCACTACCCACAATTATGAGGTCAATTTCCTTAAAATAAGTTTGAGTTTCCCAAAAGCTAAAATTTGTTTCAATTGTGTTTTTGTGCATAATTTTTGTGGTGGGCTTTATGGAATTTTAGTTAAATTTAAACCTTTATACAAAACTACAGCTTTGTACCTTATGACGTGTACCCGATTTATACTTTTTTTTCTTCTTTTTTCTTCTTTTTCGTCATTTTCTCAAGAATGGACTTTACCATTTTCGAGTAGAATAGAAAAATCCGGAAAAAAATTACAGGGAGCTACTGTTACCTTAATGCAAGGTTCAACTAAGGTTTTAGAAACTATGACTGGTGATGATGGTGCTTTTAAATTTCAGATTCCGCCTAATGGAGATTATCTGATTATTGTTACGAAACCAGGACATTGTACTAAAAAATTTACAGTTTCAACTAGAGGGGTTCCAGCAGATAAAGTGCAAGGTGATTTTAAAGGATTTAATATTGAGTCAATTAGTTTATTTGAACCTCTTCCGGGAATCGATTATTCGGTATTAAACCAACCTTTAGTTAAAGTAAATTATAATGCCACCGCTGATAATTTTGATTATGATGAAGCCTATAGTAATCAAATGTTATCAGCTTTAGAAAGATTAAGACAATTAGAGCTAGACGCATTAAATAAACAAAAAGAATTAGAAGCAAATTATACGGCATCAATTAAAGCTGGTGATGCTGCTTTTAAGAAAAAGGATTGGGTAATGGCAAGAGCTGGTTATAACCAAGCACTTACATATAAACCTGCCGAGGCATATCCTAAAGCTCAATTAGCTCAAATTGAAATTATAATAAAAGATCAAGAGGCCTTAAATAAAAAGGCAGAAGCTGATAAAAAGGCGGCTGAAGACGCTGCCAAAGCAGCAGCAGATGCCGCAGCTAAAAAAGCCGCAGATGAAGCAGCTGCAAAAAAGGCAGCTGAAGATCAAGCAAAAGCTGATGCTGCAGCAAAAGCAGCGGCAGACGCAGCTGCTAAAAAAGCCGCAGAAGATAAAGCGAAGGCAGAAGCTGAAGCAGCAGCAAAAAAAGCGGCAGAAGATAAGGCAAAAGCAGAAGCCGAAGCAGCACGTTTAGTAAAAGAAAAAGCAGATAAAGAA
>SYEI01000082.1 GCA_005800865.1 Bacteroidota bacterium
GATAATAATATTTTAAAAGGATAACCTTCTGTTCCAGCATGAGCATTATCTAATTTTCCATAACGAGGAAAACGTAAGTTACCGCCCCAGTTTTCAATACCAAGCAAAGCAATTTTTTGTCCGTCTTTTTCAATTGGCACATGCTCATTCATTAATAAACGCCACCCCGATTGTTTCTGAATGTCTTTTAACGTATCTAAATTTTGAACTTTAGCTTCAGGAGTTTCCCATTGTTTGTAATCGCCATAATCATGATTTCCTAAAATACTATAAACCCCATATGGTGCTTTCAATATTTTATAAGTTTCTAAATGCATTTCTGTTTCATTGGCTTCATTGTTCACTAAATCTCCTGTAAAGAAAATAGCATCAGGTTTTTGATCCATCACAATATTAAAAGCTTTTACTAAAGGATCAGTACTCATAAAACTTCCGCAATGCATATCGGATAATTGTACAATTTTAAAACCATCAAAGGCTTCTGGTAAGTTGGGCGAAGTAACTTTCACTTTGTGTACTCTGTATTTGTAAGCACCTCGCACCATACCGTATAAAAAGGAAAAGGCAGGAATAACTGTAAATGTAACCGCAAAATAACTTAAAAATTTTAAGCGACTAATTTGATTGGCACCTTCTTCAATACTATGTTTTGGTGCTTTATTAAATAAGCTGGCTATCCATCTAAATAAACGAATAATGTCATCAATTAATAAAAATGAAGAGCCAATTAATTTGCACACAAATAAAATTAAAGCAACCGATGAAATAAAACGTAATACACTATTCCATTCTGGCGGTGGATAAAACATAGCGACTGAGCTAATTAAAATATTGATTCCAGCTAAAGAATAAGCAATCCAAAAAAGAATTTTTCGTTTTTGAGGCGTATAGTCAACACTGATAGTTTTTAGTGCTTGTAAAAAGTATAATTCTACTAAAACTATTAGGATAAAAAAGATTAGAAATCGTATGAACATAGTATTTAAATAACAAAGACTCAAAGGTATTGTTTTGTATCATTTTGCGACCTATTGCTTTGTTATATTTGTATAAATACGGTGAAAATTAGGCAATTGGTAGTGGGTAATCGGTGAGTTTTACTTTTGCAACCATTTACCTCCTTTTTCAATGGATAATAATTGTTAATTACTTCCAAAAATGTTAATCAAATTTCGATGAATGGGAAACCAAACTTCAATCTATATATTACATTTGGCGCACTAATTATAACTAAAAACAACTAAAATGAGCAAAGAAGTATATATCGTATCTGCTGTGAGAACACCAATGGGTTCTTTTGGTGGAACATTAGCTGGTGTATCAGCAACTAAATTAGGTGCAGTAGCAATTAAAGGAGCTTTAGACAGAATTAAATTAGATCCAGCACTTGTAAACGAAGTGTTTATGGGTTCAGTTATACAGGCTAATTTAGGACAAGCACCTGCTCGTCAGGCAGCTAAATTTGCAGGTTTACCTGATAGCGTAAACTGTACTACAGTTAACAAAGTATGTGCTAGTGGTATGAAATCTATTTCATTAGCTGCACAAGCTATTATGTTAGGTGATGCTGAGATTGTAGTTGCTGGAGGTATGGAAAACATGAGCCAAGTGCCTTTTTATTTAGAGAACAACCGTTGGGGTGCTAAATATGGTAATGGAGTTGTAGTAGATGGTTTAGCAAAAGATGGCTTAACAGATGTATACGGAAATGTACCGATGGGAAATTGCGCTGATATGTGTGCTAAAGAGCATAACTTTACTCGCGAAGATCAAGATGCATTTGCTATTGAATCATACAAACGTTCGGCAGCAGCTTGGGCAGCTGGAAAATTTAAAGAAGAAATTGTACCAGTTGAAATCGTTACTAAAAAAGGAACGGTTTTATTTGCTGAAGATGAAGAATATAAAAATGTAAACTTTGATAAAATACCAGGATTAAAAGCGGTATTTACTAAAGATGGAACTGTAACTGCAGCTAATGCTTCTACAATGAATGATGGTGCAGCAGCTTTAGTGTTAATGAGCAAAGAAAAAGCAGAAGCTTTAGGCTTAAAACCATTAGCTAAAATTAAAGGTTATGCAGATGCTGAACAAGCACCTGAGTGGTTTACTACTACACCTTCGATTGCTTTACCAAAAGCAGTTGAAAAAGCTGGTTTAAAAATGAGTGATGTAAATTACTTTGAATTAAACGAAGCATTTGCTGTTGTAGGTTTAGCTAATATGAAATTAATGAACTTAGATGCGTCTAAAGTAAACGTAAACGGTGGCGCTGTTTCGTTAGGTCACCCATTAGGTTGCTCTGGAGCTCGTGTAATTGTTACGTTAATTAATGTGTTAAAACAAAACAACGCTAAGTTTGGTGGTGCAGCTATCTGTAATGGTGGCGGTGGCGCTAGTGCTGTTGTTATTGAAAATATGTAGTCAGTATTATTATAAATTTAAATCCCCATTTGCTTTTGCAGATGGGGATTTTTATTTGAATGAAAGTTTAACAAACAATCTTTAATGCCAAGGGCATCACACTAATTGATAATTTATTTGTTGCAGTAATGGGCTCTCCATCAAAATGAACTGGCAATTCTCCGTTAAATTCAATCTCCATGTGTTTACCTTTTTCGGATTGTAAACTAATTGACGTATGTATTTTTTTTGAAAACAATTTAATCCCAATCATCGGAATCGCAAAATTGGAGAATGGTTTTAAAATACTCACATTTAAAATACCATCATTTAATTCGGCTTCGGGAGCAATGTACACGTCATTTCCCCATTGGCCAGCATTTGCAATGGTTATTAAAAACGCTTTTGTTTCAATGATTTTTCCATCAATTGTTATTTTATAAAGGCTTGGAGAATAGTTGAAAAATTCTTTGATGGTGGTTGTAAAATATGTTACAAAACCTCGTTTGGTACTAGTAGCAAATTCATTAGCAATATGAGCATCGAACCCAATGCCTGCTGTACAAAAAAACGGATGACCATTTACAGTTGCCCCATCAATTTGTTTTGTAGCTCCACGTTCTATAATTTGTAAAGCTTGTTTTAAGTCTAAAGGGATGCGATTGCTTCTTGCTAATCCGTTACCAGAACCCAAAGGAAAAATTCCTAAAGCCATGGTTGTATGAGCAACAACGGATGATACTTGATTTACGGTTCCATCGCCACCACATGCAACTACAATGTTATAATTACCTGAAAGTATTTGTTGTTTGACGGATTCAAAATCATCTTTATTTTTCCAAACAATAAAATCGTATGCAATTTGTTTTGAGAAATGTGTTTTGATAAAGTCAATGATGTTGATTTTCTTTTTAACACCAGCGTTTGGATTGATAACGAAAGCTACTTTTTGTGTCATTATTTATTTTTTAGCCGTGGTAAAGAAAAATTCTTTTAAATAATTAGGTTCAGAGTATGCCACATCAGCAAAATCATTAGCTTGATATTTTTCAAATGCCAAGGAAATCATGGATGATGCACTTGCCGTGATGTCGTCTATAAAATGAGTATTCGGCAAGCTTTGTAATAAGCTTTTTGCTTTTAGCATTCCATCTCCAAAAAAATAAATGTCTTTGTTTAAATGAAATGTTTGAACACTTGTTTCATCTAATACTAAAGCTTGAATGGGTAATACCTCATTAAATAAATTGTCATACACCGCGCAATATACTTCCATACGCCGTGCATCCATCATTGGGCAAAACAATGCATCTGATTTTGTTTTTTGAATAACTGTATTGCTTAATGCTTTTAATGTATCAATGGTGATTAATGGAATTTGTAATGCATAGGATAAACCTTTTGCTGCCGAAAAACCAATACGCAAACCAGTATATGAACCCGGTCCGGAACTTATAGAAATAGCATTTAAATCTTTAGAACTCAAAGATGTTTCTATTAATAATTGCTCAATAAATACATGTAAATTTTCGGCATGTGTGTAGCCATTATTCAATTCTTTTAATGCCAGTAATTCAGCATCTTTTGAGATGGCAATAGAACAAACTGTCGAGGTACTTTCTATATGTAATAAATAAGCCAAACTATTTTTTGTCGGAGAATAATTGGTCTTTATCAACCACCTTTATTTTTTTTCCGTCTTTTAGTATTTTAGATACAGCACCATACGGACCAGAAATAATTTCATCGCCAACGTTTACACCGCTTTTAATTTCAATGTAATCATTATCTTGAATACCAGTAGTTACGTATACCATTTTAGCAACGCCATTTTTATTTACAAATACACATTCTTTAATTTCTTCTACTTTAGTATTTAACTTTTCTTCTTTTTCATCTTTTACTACAATTTCTTGATCTTCTTCACCTTCAAATTTCTCCTTTGTTTTTAAAGTATCAGAGCTACGAGTGGTTACACCTGGAATTGGAATGGTAATAATGTTTGCTGCACGCATCGTTTGAATTTCTACACTCGCACTCATTCCTGGACGAAAAGGAGCGGGATTCATATCTGTTACCAAATCCATATACGATTCTCTTAGGATTCTAATTTTAACTACAAAATTAGTTACTTGGTCAACTGAAATACCTGTTGTATTAGCTGAGTTAGCAACCTCTGTTACAATACCTCTGAATTTTTTTCCGATGTAAGCATCTACTTCAATATAAGCCGTATCATTTTTATGAATACGAATAATGTCATTTTCATTAACTTCCACACTAGCTTCCATTTCATTTAAGTTAGCTAAACGTAAAATCTCAGTACCTTGTAAACCTTGCACACCAACTACACGTTCACCTTTTTCTACATTTAATTTAGATACAGTGCCATCCACAGGAGCATAGATAAAAGTTCTATCTAAATTTGTATTGGCTTCTTTTAAGGATGCTTCCATACCTTTTACATTATAGTCTGAAGCTTTTATAGTTTCCATCAATCCGTCTACATTTGCTTTAGCAGCTTCATAGCTTGCTTTTGAAGCATCCATTTCTTGTTGAGAAATAACGTTTTGATCAAATAACTTTTTATTACGAGCATTTGATGCCTCTGCATTTGCTAATTGAGCTTGAGCTTGAGCTAATTGAGCAATGGCTGTTTTTGCATTTGCTTTGGTGCTATTTACAGATGCGTTTACTCGTTCTAAAGCACTTTCATAAATATCAGGTTTAATACGGCATAATAAAGTTCCTTTTTTTACTTGTTCACCTTCTTTTACATACATTTCCACAATCTCTCCCGAAACATCAGAAGTGATTTTTAATTCGGCTTCAGGCTGTATTTTACCATTAGCAGAAACGGTTTCAATAATGTTACGTTTAGCTGCTTTTTCAGTAGTAACCCCTGTGGGTTCTTCACCTTTAAAAAATTTAAATGCTATCACTACAAATAATAGTGTGATACAAATTCCGATAATCCAATATAGTTTTTTCATATTTTTTGTTTTTAAACGCAGAGCTCGCTAAGTTTTTTCGCAGAGGATGAAAGTTTTTAATTCATTTCACCAACTTTTTTGCGCTCTTTGCTTAATTTTATTTGCTTCTTTGCGGTTAAGTTTAAAATTTCAATTCTTTTCCTTGATAAAAGTCTAATACCTTTAATTTAAATACATAATCATATTTTGCTTGTACTAAATTTCCTTGCGCATTTTGTAAACGCGTTTTAGCATTGTTATAATCAAATGTACTAATAGCACCTACATTATATTTTTGTTGAGCATAATAAAAAGATTGTTCATTTGCTTCAACCGATGATTTGTTAGCATTGTATGTATTTAAAGCAGCTCTTGCATTTGCGTAGGCTTGAGCAATTGTTTTATATAAATTTTGTTCCGTTAAATCCTGACTATATTTCGCGTTTAACGCATTTAACTTTGCATTTTTAACACCAGTTACAGTTTGTAAACCGTTAAATATAGGAACTGATAATGTAAAGCCAATACTCTTATTTACGTTATCTTCAAACTGATCAGCAAAAGGTTTTTTGGAAGTAACCAATTCTGTTTTTGGTTGGTATACTGGTGCAATAACAGTAGGGTTATTAATGTCATCAGCTATAAAATAGGGGGTTTGATCATAGCCTACAAAATTCACAGCATCAATATTTTTATCTAATTCAGAGGTACCAGTTCCTAAACTACCAGTGGCAGATAAAGTAGGGCTTATTCTTCCTTTTGCAATATCTAAACTTTTTTCTGCAGCCAACACATTAAAGTTTGCAGCTTTAATAGAGTGTTGATTTTTAAGAGCCGTTTCATAAATGTTTTGAACTGATAATGAGGCTAACTCATTATTCATCACATCAACATTTGGCTTTGAGATATTAAAATTATTGAGTGTATCTAAATTTAATAACTGCTTTAAAGATAACAGGGCTATTTGATAGTTATTGTCAGAACTTGTAACATTTGCTTCTTCATTTGCTAATTGTGCCTTTAAATCGTAAACGGCACTTTTAGCCAGTGTACCAGCATCTGCTAATTTTTGTGTGCGATCTAACTGTTCTTGTGTGATTTTAAATTGTGCTTGTGATATTTGTAAAATTTCATTACTAAAAATTACATTAATGTAAGCGGTTGCTACATTTAAGGCTAAATCATTTTTTTGTTGTAAATACGTTTCTGTGCTTGATAAATATTGATATTGATTTGCTTTAATGGTATTATATTGTGCTAATCCCGACCAAAGAATAACGTTAGACGATACATAAAAGTTTTGCGACAACACCTGTGTATTTGCAAAGGTATTGGTATAACGGTCAATGGTTCTACCAAAGTTGTAGGTGTGTTGCGCCCCTGCATTTACAGTTGGTAAAATAGCTGCTTTGCTTTGAGTGGCATTGTTTTTATTAACGCGCGCATTAATCTCAGATTGCTTTAAGCTAATATTGTTTTTTTGAGCATAATCCACACATTGTTGCAAATCCCAAATGTTAGATTGAGAAATGGATATTTGTGCTAAGCTTAAACAAAATAAGCTATATAATAGAGTCTTCATAGTTGTTTGTAAAATCAGTGTAAATTTAACTAAAAAAGGTCTTATTATTACCCAACTACACAAGCGGAAAAAAAGTAGTTGTATTGGTAAAAAACCGCC
>SYEI01000010.1 GCA_005800865.1 Bacteroidota bacterium
GTCGGTTGGTAATGTGGAGATTCCGCAAAGCGCCTTTATGGCGGTGTTGAAACTGAACGATTAAAACTTCCTTATAATAAATTTAAAACCCACGGATTATTATTCTGTGGGTTTTTTTGTTGAATGGATTTCCTTAAAACTTCCCAACCACAAAAACAAGGTTTGAAAGAAAATAAAAAAGGTAACCCCCGATTGGGTTTCTAAAGTATCTTCAGTAAAAAAAGATAAGAGTGCAATTAAAAAAAACGGCCAGTATAAATAGTGCATGTCTTTTCGTAAAACAATGGCAGGGTATAATAAGTAGAAAATAAAAAACAATAAGCCAACACAGCCAAAGGCCACGCCAATAGCTAAGTATTGATTGTGACAGCGTAACCTCCAAACAAGCTCTAATTGAGAGTTTGTTTCAATGTACTTATTATTAAATGCATCTTGTATGTCGCCTGTACCAACACCAAAAACAGGATGATCGCCAATAATATAAATGGCTGTTTTCCAAAATTCCAAGCGCATAGATAAGGTGTGCCCAGATGGATTTTCTCCTCGTTTATATTTAATGTATTCCCAAACTAATTCTCGCCACTTAGTTGCTAAACCACTATTAAGGCTGTATTTATAATTAGAGCTGCCGTTTTCAATATTAAAAATATCTTGTTGAGATAAAGAAACAATCCCCACAGAATCTTTCGTTAGCCCTTTACTCGCCATGTATCGCAATAAAGTATACCTAAGACCGTTTCCTAATTTATCCGCTCCATTAAAACGAATAGTACTTTTTAAATCCCATTCTTTCTGAAGCTCATAATCATTAATATTAATAGTGATGAGGTTGCCATTTTCTGCTAAACCAAATACGGTATCTTGCAAATAGTAACGACCGTTTTTTGTTTTTTCAAGCAAGGTGTTGGCCTGATTACTTGAAATTTTATCATACATATCTAAACTCGACAATGCACTTTTTAATACAAAAGCAGAACCAAGACAAATACAAAACACTAAAGCCAATGATACTTTTTTTGGTAACCACTTCAAGCTAAATAAAACCAGTAGAAGTCCACCAACTAAAACTAAAGAGATAAAACCTGTTGCCATTTCGAGTTTATACATAAAAAACAGCAACCAAATAGTAGCGATGACACTAGAGATTTTTATCCAAATATGCTTTTCTTTAATACTATAATAAAGTAAACCAATAATTGCAAACGCAATAAAAAGCGAAAAGCGAATATGTGACATAAACACGGATGCTTTTCTAACATCAATAATTACTTTTTTTGTAAACCCAGCATACACTAAGTAGCAACAAATGGAGCTCACAAACACACTTAAAAAGAAAAAACCAAATAATAGTTTAAATTCTTTAATGGATAATGGTTTTGTAGAAAATAAAATGAGAGGTAAAACCAACAAGGGCATTTTGTTTCTTAAATCATCTAAGCCTCGTTGTATGTTTTCGGTATAGGTCATCCCAATAACATGAAGAAAAAACAGAGAGGCTAAAATCCAAAATATCTTATTGGATTTTAATTGTTGCCATTTCCATTTAAAATTCCCTTCCAATAACCAATTAGCAGCAAAAATAATTTGAGGAATACTGGTGGGCACGGTTCCAAATAACATTCCAGCAGCAAGACCAATGAGTCCGAATAAAAAAATATAGCGATGCCACGCTGCTGAAAGCATAAGGGATTGTTAGTTTTGTAGATAACGGCAAATATGCGTATTTATTGCATAAAAAGACATTTAAACCACATAGACACATAGAGTTTTGATTATCATACACAAAACATCATTATGTAGTAATCATAGTTAATTGAAGCGCCGCTTCAATTCTATGTGACTATGTGTTTCAAAATTTTACGCTAATACAGGATTAGGATAAAACCACATTTTCGCAACATCCATTTTAATGGCTTCATCAACAGCAATACCATTAATGTGTTCAGCCGCATTGTAAGGAGTTTTTAATGTAATTTGGTAAGGATCAACCATTATATCTAAAGGCGTTTGATTAACTTGATGACTAATTAAACGGAATAGCTCAGCCGCTACTTTTTCTAAAACCACCATGTTTTCAGCCACTTTATTTACAATAGTATCTGCACCGTGCATTTCATCAATACCTCTTTGAAAACTCTTTAAATAGTTCAAATCTAATGGATCAATATAACGGTTTTCGAATATCGCTTTTTCATGAGGTAACCAATCAATAAACAAATCTTGTACAGCTTTATTTAATTTACCAAACTTACGACCTAAGCTTTTTTCAGAAACGAATAACTCTTTCAATACTTTTAAATCGGTAAAACCATGATTAGTAAACAATAAGCATGGTACCGACCAATAAATGGCCCAATCCCAAAATATTTTAAACACCATGATTTGAGTGTTACCCATTAATTGGTATTTATCTTGGTATATTGGTAACCAATCTTTAAACCATGATAAATGCGTTTGCTCATATATTTGAGTACGAACAGTAATATCTTCGCCTTTGTGATCTCTTAAAATTAAATCACTTAACCAAGTGTTATTTAAAGAAATAAAATCACTACCAGGAGAATAAAAAGGATCTAAAAATAATCCTGCCTCGCCCGTTACAGCCCATCTATCTGATGAATAAACACGTTTGCTATCATGCGCAAAATGCTTCAATATTCTAAAATCTAAAATATCTTCTTTGTTTGGACAAACAAACTTAGCGGCTTGTGGTTCGTGTTTATGAATCCAAGCTACTGCTTTTTCGTAAGTATTAATGGTTTCAAACGGATGAATATCTTCATCAGCAACAATACCGATACTGGTATTTTTTGAGCCCAAAGGAATAATCCATAACCAATAGCCTTTATCAATTAAATGTACCGTACTTAAGTAGCGAAGTTTTGGTGCTAAAAAGTTTTTCCATTCTTTATTGTCGCTCCACTCATCAATATCTACTACTCCTTTTACTCTAAACCAGGCAGCGTTTACATTGTGAGGTGCTTCTTTTTGAAACCCTAATTTCTTTTTTAATAAGCTAATTCGGCTTGTTGCATCTACCAGCCATTTTGTGCGAATGGTTTTATCTTGGCGTTCGTGAGCATAAGTAACGGTATGTAAATCACCATTTTCTCCAAAGGCTACATCTTTAGCGCGAGCTGCTAATAAAAAATCGGTGCCTAATTCTTTGGTATATTTTTCTAAATAATTTTCAAAAGTTCCTCTATCTAATTGATGACTTGGAACTGGTAATTTTAAACGAGGGCCTAACTCTACACGATTAGATAATTCTGTTTTTTTCTCATCCGTAAAAAAGAAACGTAAACCATGTTTTGGTAATTCCAATTCTTCCAAATATTTTTTTAAACCTAAAACCTCTCTAAAATAATGTGTGGCTAATTCTACAGTAGATTCACCAACTTTGTGAGCTGCAATAGCTGCCGCTTTATCTCTACTTTCTAAAATTAAAATAGTAATGTTTGGATTTGCTTGTTTCAACTGTATAGAAAGCGTTAAGCCTGCTAAACCGCCACCAGCTAGAACAACGTCGTATTCTTTTTGCATGATTTTTTGTTTGATGATGTGTAGAGTTGTTTAAAATTTATCTAATTTCTTTGTTGCCCATCTTTTTGATTTATACTTCGTTTGATTTTTTCGACAGAAGCATTCTATTATGTCTGCAAAATCAGCCTCGTCTAAATCAAAAACATGAATAACAAATTTATGACATAAAATTTAAACGACTCTTACAAAAATACAATTTTATTGCACCTTTTATGGTCTTTAAAATAAATAAAAATCATAAAAACACTTTGTTTAATTATTAGTATTATTGTTGGGTAATTTTCTTCATAATCATTAAACAAAAACAAATTTTATTAAAGCTTTAACTATTGAATCCGCTTCGGAAAATGATTTTGAGTTAATTAAAAAACTCATTCAACAATTTGAATTGGATGATAGAGACTTGCAACCCCATCAGTTTTTAGTAGCAAAAGAAAACAGCGAGTTGTTGGGTTTTGGGAGAATTCGAATCCGTGAAAATTGTTTGGAACTTTGTTCCTTAGGTGTTACAGAGCCAAAAAGGTTACAGGGAATAGGAAAGCAATTGGTAAAGGAGTTGATTTTAAAATCAGAAACACCATTGTATTTGGTGTGTATTATTCCTGAATTTTTTACACCATTTGGTTTCCAGGTGGTTGCTGAATTTCCGGAAGCTATGCAGGAAAAATTAAATTACTGTAGTTCAGAATTGATTGTTCCAGAAACTTATGTTGTCATGAAATATGTTTAATTTTACATTTTAATTACTTTATATGAGCTACATTATTTCTGGCATACAACAATTAGGCGTTGGTAACACCAATGTTCACGAAACGTTTAAATGGTACCGCAAAGCCTTTGGTACTGACATCAAAATATTTGAAGAGGCTGCTATGGCGGAGTTGATGTTGCCTTATACGGCAAATATGCCGCATGCTCGTCACGCTATTTTAGCCATTAGTATGAATGGTGGTGGTGGATTTGAGATTTGGCAATACACTAGCAGACAAGCTCAAAACGCAGAGTTTCAAATTCAATTAGGAGATATTGGTATTTATGCAGGGAAAGTAAAATCTTACAATATACAAGCATCATACACGCATTTAAAAAATTTTGGAGCTAAAATGTTAACGGACGTGACAACTGGTCCTGATGGAAGAAAGCATTTTTATATCCATGACTTGTGGGGAAATGTATTTGAAATCATCGAAGAAAAAACATCTTGGTATCAACAAAAAGAGTTTACAACTGGTGGAATATTAGGTGCTGTTATTGGAGTGAAAGACATTGATAAATCTATTGGCCTATATAAAACAGTATTAGGTTTTGATAAAGTGGTGAGCGATACAACAGATACGTTTGCAGATTGGAAGGGCGTTGAGGGATCACAAAAGAAATTCAGAAGAGTAGTTTTAAGAAACAGTAAGCCTCGTGAAGGAAGCTTTGGCCCTTTATTAGGAGACAATGAGATAGAATTAGTTCAGGCGTTTGATTATACCCCACGCAAAATTTTCGAAAACCGTTTATGGGGCGATTGTGGCTTTATTCACTTGTGTTTTGATATTAAAAACATGAAGGCTTTGGAAGAGGCTTGCGTAAAAGCTGGCCAGCCTTTTACGGTAGATGGCGGCGCAGGCTTTGAAATGGGCGAAGCAGCTGGTCATTTTACCTATATTGAAGATGCGGATGGAACGTTGATTGAATTCGTTGAAACCAAAAAATTACCAGTCGTTAAAAAAATTGGGTGGTATTTAGATTTACGAAAACGCGACCCTAAAAAGGCTTTACCTAACTTTATATTAAAAGCCTTAAGGTTTAGTAGAGTAAAAGATAAATATGACTGAAAACCGTGATTTTTTATCACGGTTTTTTTATTAAAACCAAACAGTAAAATATTTGCACATATACCATAAAAGTGGTATTTTTGTACACCGTTTAGAATTAATCTAATTAAGAATAAGCGCCAAGTAACTAACAATTAATTACTTACAAAATGATAACAGTGAGCAATGCGGCTAAAGAGCACGCTATCAATTTAATAAAAGACGAAAATAAACCAGCAGATACATTCATTCGTGTGGGTGTTGACGGTGGAGGTTGTTCTGGTTTAATGTACAATCTAGTTTTTGATAATGAGTTAAAAGAAGGTGACCAATTATTTGAAGACAATGGCGTAAAAGTAGTTGTTGATCGTAAAAGCTTTTTATACTTAGTGGGGACTGAATTAGATTATAGCGGAGGATTAAACGGCAAAGGTTTTATTTTTAAAAACCCTAACGCTACGCGTTCTTGTGGTTGTGGAGAAAGTTTCTCTGTTTAATGTTTAATTGTTTATTGCTCAAAAGCAAGAAACATACAAACAAATAAACATCAAACAATAAAAAGATGGCAAACGAGATATTAGAAGAACATATAAATAAAGATTACGAGTGGGGTTTTACAACCGATATTGCTGCTGATGAGGCGCCTAAAGGTTTAAACGAAGACATTATTCGTTTTATTTCTGCGAAGAAAAACGAACCAGAATGGATGTTGGAATTCCGTTTAAAAGCGTTTCGTAATTGGCAAAACATGGTAGAGCCTGAATGGGCACATGTATCCTATACAAAACCTGATTTTCAAGATATTATTTATTACTCCGCTCCTAAACCAAAAAAGGAGTTAGCGAGTTTAGATGAAGTTGATCCTGAATTATTAAAAACATTTGCAAAGCTTGGTATCTCAATCGACGAACAAAAACGATTGAGTGGTGTGCAAAGTAATATTGCAGTTGATGTTGTATTTGACAGCGTTTCTGTAAAAACAACTTTTAAAGAAACCTTAGCAGAAAAGGGAATTATTTTTTGTTCCTTCAGCGAAGCTGTTCAAGATCATCCTGAATTAGTAAAAAAATACATGGGTATGGCGGTGCCTCCAACCGATAATTTTTATGCGGCATTAAATTCTGCCGTATTTACGGACGGTTCGTTTTGTTACATTCCAAAAGGAGTTCGCTCACCAATGGAATTATCAACGTACTTCCGTATCAATGCAAGTGGTACTGGTCAGTTTGAAAGAACATTAATCATTGCTGATGAAGATGCTTTTGTGTCTTACTTAGAAGGTTGTACTGCTCCTCAACGCGACGAGAATCAATTACACGCGGCGGTAGTTGAAATCATTACGCACAAAAACGCTGAGGTAAAATATAGCACTGTACAAAATTGGTATCCTGGTGATAAAGAGGGTAAAGGTGGAATTTTTAATTTTGTAACAAAGCGTGGAATTTGTTTAGAAGACAATTCTAAAATTAGTTGGACACAAGTAGAAACAGGTTCTGCAGTGACTTGGAAATATCCTTCTGTTATTTTAAAAGGAAATAATTCGGTTGGCGAATTTTATTCGGTAGCAGTTACAAACAACTATCAGCAAGCGGACACCGGCACAAAAATGATTCATATTGGAAAGAACACACGTTCTACTATTATATCAAAAGGAATTTCGGCAGGCTTTAGTAATAATAGTTACCGTGGCTTAGTTCAAATTAAAAAAGGAGCAAGTAACGCTCGTAATTTTTCGCAATGCGATAGTTTGTTAATGGGTGATAAATGTGGTGCGCATACTTTTCCATACATTGAAATAAAAGATAGATCAGCAGTAGTAGAGCATGAAGCAACTACAAGTAAAATTGGTGAAGATCAATTATTTTATTGTAAGCAACGCGGTATTGATAACGAAAAAGCAATTGGCTTAATCGTTAATGGTTACTGCAAAGAAGTATTAAATAAATTACCAATGGAGTTTGCCGTTGAGGCACAAAAATTATTAGCAATTAGTTTAGAAGGATCAGTAGGATAAATAAAGAGATTATGATAAGTATTAAAAATTTACATGCCTCAATTGGCGATAAAGAGATATTAAGAGGCATTAATTTAGAAGTTAAAGCCGGAGAAGTTCACGCGATTATGGGACCAAACGGTTCTGGAAAGTCAACATTATCAAGTGTTTTAGCAGGCCGTGAAGATTATGATGTTACTGAAGGTGAAGTAACGTTTAACGGAAAAGATTTATTAGAATTATCTGCAGAAGACAGAGCTCGCGAAGGTTTATTTTTAGCGTTTCAATATCCAGTTGAAATTCCAGGAGTAAGTAATATTAATTTTTTACGTACTGCTTTAAACGAAATTCGTGCTTACCACGGACAAGAAGAAATGCCAGCTAAAGATTTCTTAGCATTAGTAAAAGATAAATCGAAATTAGTAGAGTTAGATTCTAAACTAGCAAGTCGTAGTGTAAACGAAGGATTTAGTGGTGGAGAGAAAAAACGTAATGAGATTTTTCAAATGGCAATGTTGCAACCTAAGTTAGCTATTTTAGATGAAACGGATAGTGGTTTAGATATTGATGCTTTGCGAATTGTAGCAACTGGGGTTAATAAATTAAAATCAAAAGAAAACGCAACCATTGTGATTACTCACTACCAGCGTTTGTTAGATTATATCGTTCCTGATTTTGTGCACATTCTTTACAAAGGCCGCATTGTAAAAAGCGGAGGAAAAGAATTAGCCCTAGAGTTAGAAGCAAAAGGCTACGATGAAATTAAAAAAGAATTTGAAATAGCAGATTAATATGTCATTAGTAGCAGAAAATAAAAGTGCTGTAACACAAAATTTGCTGGAGCAATTACAAAAAAATTCTAGTAAAATTGCCTTTATGCCCGATACTGAAATTGTTTCGGCAATTCGAATTTTAGAAGATAAAGGCATTCCAAATAATAAACACGAAGATTATAAGTATTGTAATATTGAAGCAGTTCTTCGTAAAGAATTTAAGACAGTTGAACAATCATTTAATGAATTAACTAACGCTGATATTGCTCCTCTTAAAATTGAAGAGGCGATTAATTTAGTGGTGGTTAACGGAAATTATAATGAAGCACTAAGCGAGAAAATGATTGTAAAAGGTTTAACGGTTAAATCTTTAAACGAACTATCTTCTTCAGAAAAAGGCTTATTATCTTCTCAAGCAAAATCTGACACGGATGCTTTAATAGCGTTAAACACTGCTTTTACAGGTAACGGTTTGTTTTTACAAGTAGATAAAAACAATATCATTCCAATGCCGTTACATGTTATTTATGTAAATAGCGGTAATTCTAGTAATGTAACTAACACACGTAATTTTGTTAATATACAAGCAAGTGCAGAGGTTACGTTAATTGAAAGCTTTTATAATATTGGTACTGCGAAAGTGTTCTCAAACTTTGTAAGCGAAAAATTTGTTGGAGAGAATGCAAAATTGACTTGTTATACATTTCAAAACGAAGGAGCGCTTTCTTACTCGGTTAATACAAACCAAGTGAAAATTAGCAAATATTCAAATTACACAAACAATACCTTTACATTAAGTGGCGAGTTAGTGCGTAACAATCATAATGTTGTTTTAGCAGATTCTAATTGCGAAGCACACTTAAATGGATTGTTTATTTCAAATGGAACACAGTCAGTTGACAATCACACCTTAATTGATCATCAGATGCCTCATTGCGAAAGCAACGAATTATACAAAGGTATTGCTAAAGATAAATCAGTAGGAACGTTTAACGGAAAAATATTTGTTCGTAAAGACGCACAAAAAACCAACGCTTATCAAAGCAGTAAAAATATTTTGATGAGCGATGATGCAACTATCAATACAAAACCACAATTAGAAATTTACGCGGATGATGTAAAATGTTCGCACGGAACATCAACTGGTAAAATTGACACAGAAGCTTTGTTTTATTTAAAAGCACGTGGTATTGGCGATGAAAGCGCTCGTAAATTATTGTTACAAGCATTCGCGCAAGAATTAATAGACAAGATTGAAATTCCATCTTTACAAGAAAGAGTTTTGCATTTGTTTGAAAAAGCACTTTAATTATGTTTAATGTAAACGAAATACGCAAAGATTTTCCTATTATCTCAAGAACAGTAAACGGAAAACCCTTAGTGTATTTTGATAATGGAGCTACTGCACAAAAACCTCAACAGGTTATTGACGCTATTTCACATTATTACGCTTTTCAAAACTCAAACATACATCGCGGTGTTCATACACTGAGCAGAGAAATTACGATTGCTTATGAAGAAGCTCGTAAAACAATACAACTTCACCTCAACGCAAAACAAGCGAGTGAAATTATTTTCACAAAAGGAACTACTGAATCAATCAACTTAGTGGCGCATTGTTTTGGAAAGATAAATATTTCAGAAGGAGATGAAATCATCATCACACAAATGGAACACCACAGTAATATTGTTCCATGGCAACTTTTGTGCGAAGAAAAAAAAGCAGTTTTAAAATACATTCCAATAAATGAAGCAGGTGAATTAATGTTGGAAGAATTACCTCAATTAATTACATCAAAAACAAAGCTTGTTGCATTCACTCATATTTCTAATACACTCGGAACAATTAATCCTGTAAAAGAAATGATTGCAACGATTCGTTCTTTGTCCAAAGCAGCCATACTAATAGATGGCGCACAAGCGGTTCCGCATTTAAAACCAGATGTTCAGGATTTAGATTGTGACTTTTATGTATTTAGTGGTCATAAATTATTTGGACCAACTGGAGTTGGTGTTTTATATGGAAAAGAAGAGTGGTTACAAAAACTTCCTCCTTATCAAACAGGTGGCGGAACGATTAAAACAGTAACTCTTGAAAAAACAGAGTTTGCCGAGTCGCCATTAAAATTTGAAGCAGGAACACCGCACATTGAAGGAGGAATTGGTTTAGCGGCGGCAATTAATTATGTTGCAGAAATTGGTTTTGATAATATTCAAAAACACGAAGATGATTTATTGAAATATGCTACTAAACAATTACAAGAAATTGAAGGGTTAGTAATTTATGGAAACGCTAAACATAAAACTTCTGTAATTTCATTCAACGTAGGCTCTATTCATCCTTTTGATATCGGTACATTGTTGGACAAATATGGAGTAGCTATTCGTAGCGGACATCATTGTACACAGCCTTTATGGCAATTTTATAAAATTCCAGGAACGATTAGAGCATCCTTTGCTTTTTATAATACATTTGAAGAAGTGGATGTATTTATAGAGGCTTTAAAAAAGTCGATTAGATTGTTGAGCTAATATATCTCAACCACTTATCTTTAATACACAACCAATTATAAAGTCGTAAATACCTGTTTGGTTTATTCTGTATATTTGACAAACGAATGTTATTATGAAACTATTTTTTGGAACAATTATAAGCCTGATCGTTTTTAGTTCTTGTGGTATGCAAGACGATATAACTAAAAAAGATAGTCCAACATCTGGCACGGCTAATTTATTTTTTGATGAAGGCCTAACACTTCATATTCAAAATCAGATTTACACATTTAAAACAACGTATCAATATGCAGACATTGCGCTGCGTACTTCTAACGAAAAAGAATGCATAGAAGCTTTGTATAATGACAGCAGCAAGGTAATTGCTATTTCTCGTCCTTTAACCGAAAAAGAATTATCTCAATTTAAAGCAAAAAACATTAACCCTCAAACATCTTTTGTGGCAGGAGATGCGATTGCTTTTGTAGTAAGCAAAAGTTTTGCAGATTCTACGATTTCATTAGTAGAACTAACTGATTTATTGAAAGGAAATGATAGCACTTTATTAAAAGGACAACATATTAAGTTGGTGTTTGACAATGCCAATTCAGGAAGTACGCGTCAATTAAAAGACTCTTTAATTCCTAATGGAACATTTGGTAATAATTGCTCCACGGTAAATAATACGCCTGAATTAATTAAGGCAATCGCATCAAATTCCCTAGCGATCGGTGTTTGCGATTATGCTTGGCTAAGTGATAAAGATGATACAACTACTAAGGATTTTTTAAAGTCTGTGAAAATTTTAGCGGTTTCAAAAAACAATAACGAAACGGCTTATATGCCAGATCAATCAAATATTGCTACTAAAGCTTATCCTTTATGCAGAACCATTTGCATTATTCGTCGTTCGGCAGAATTTAGCTTAGGAAAAGGCATTGAAACCTTTATTGCTGGTCCAACAGGCCAATTAATGTTTCTAAAACAAGGATTACCTCCAAATAGACAGGAAGAGCGGTTGATAGAGGTAGATATGACCCCATTAAAATAAGCAGGAAAGAGATTTCACAAACATTAAAATTATGTTAAATTTGACCCTGTTTTTGCTGATACATAAAGCTTGGCAGGCAAATTGACTTTTAAATATCGTATTTTTAATATCTACAAATAACACTATGAAAAAGATAACATTAATAAGCGCAAGTTTTATTTTAGCAAGTTCAACATTTGCTCAAACATTACAAGACGCCATTACAAAAACTGATAACGAACGTTATGCAGCTGCAGCTTCTGACTTTAGAGCATTAATTGCTAAAGAAGCAGCTAAAGGCGACAACTACTTTTACTACGGAGAAAACTTCTTTAAAAAAGGAGATTTAGATTCTGCAAATATGTATTACCAAAAAGGAGCTGAATTAAATGCTACTTATCCTTTAAACTATGTTGGTTTAGGTAAAGTATTATGGTATAAAGGAAACACAGCTGACGCTAAAACGCAGTTATTTAAAGCGGCAACTTTAGGAGCTAATAAAAATACGGAGGTAATGCGTAAAACGGCAGAAACCTATATTAATGCAGATAACAAAAATTTAGACGAAGCCATGACTTTGTTAAATGCTGCTATTAAAATTGAACCAAAAAATGCAGAAAACTACTTATTAATGGGAGATGCTTTATTGGAAAAAAATCCAACAGAAGGTGGCCCAGCAATTAAACAGTACGATAAATTTTCGGAGTTAAATCCAAAATCACCTAAAGGAATTTTACGTGCAGGTAAATTATACCAACGCGGTCGTAATTACCAATTGGCTTTAGATTTATACAAAAAAGCACAAGACTTAGATCCTACTTATGCTCCAGCATACAGAGAAAAAGCGGAGTTATATCACTTAGCTGGACAAAAAGCAAATGCAGTTGAGAGTTATAAAAAATATTTAGAATTAAATAATTCTGATGAAGCTCGTGAGCGTTATGCAGCTTTCGTATTTAATAACAAGCAATACGCAGAAGCAATTACTGAAATTGAAAAATTGCAAGGTGCAGGAAACACTAATTTGTATTTAGATAGATACTTAGGTTATTCTTATGCTGAATTAGGAAACAAAACAGATACAGCTGCTTACAGAAAAGGATTGAATGCAATTAGCAAATTCTTCGACAAATCTTCTAGAGTTGCTAATTTCAAATATGTTGGTACAGATTTTAAATACAAAGGTATTTTATTGGCTAAAACAGGTAAAGATAGTCTAGGGATTATTGAAATGGAAAAAGCTGCTGAAATGGATCCTAAGTTAGCTGGCGATATTACCAATGAAATTGCAAAGTCATACATGAAATCTAAACGTTATGATAAAGCAATTGCTACTTACGAAAAGAAAATGGCAGGCGATCCAAAAAATTTAAGCGGACAAGATTATTTTGAAATGGGTCGTGCTTATTATTTTGGACCAAAAGATTTTGTGAAATCTGATTCTTGTTTTTCAAAAGTAACTCAATCTATTCCAACATTTGCAACTGCTTATTTTTGGAGAGGAAAAGCAAACGTGCAACAGGATTTAAAAAACGAAAAATGGTTGGCAAAACCTCATTACGAAAAAGCTTTAACTTTAGTTAAACCAGAAGAAAGAGCAGGAGTAAAGTTAAACGTAATTGAAGCTTCAGAATATTTAGGTTATTATTATTTAGTAATGAAAGATAATGCTAAAGCAA
>SYEI01000083.1 GCA_005800865.1 Bacteroidota bacterium
AGAAATCATATATACTGTTGTAAAAGAAATGCCTGAATTTCCAGGAGGAACAATTAACATGATGAAATATATTCAAAAAAATATTCAATATCCTCAATCTGCAAAAGATGCTGGTCTAAATGGAAAATGTTTCTTAAAATTTGTCATAGATACTATTGGTGCAATTCGCGATATTCAAATTTTAAAAGGAGTTCCTGGTTGCATAGAGTGTGATGAAGAAGCTATAAGATTATTAAAATCCATGCCAAAATGGAATCCTGGAAAACAAGATGGAAAACGAGTTTCAGTATATTATACTTACCCTATAAATTTTCAATACAAACAGTAAAATATGAACCAAAAACTACTCAAATTCTTTAAAATCATTGGTATCGTTTTAGTGATAATATATGTTAGTATTTGTGCCTTGCTATATTTTAATCAAGATGATTTATTATTTCATCCGCAACCTAAAACATTAGAGGATGTTTCAAAAATTTTAGAAGCAGCGCCAGAGTTTGATACACTAACTTTTGTTATGAAAGATGGTAACAGAACTTGCGGTTATATCTCAAAAGATACCGTTAAAGAAAAACTCCCTTTGGTTTTATATTTTGGTGGCAATGCCGAGGAAGTATCGCATTTATCGGATTTTAAAAAATACTTTCCTAATACAATCATGGCATTGATCAACTACAGAAGTTTTGGTTTGAGTCAGGGATTTATTTCAGAGCAAACCATGTTTAGTGATGCTTTAGAAGTGTATGATAAATTGTTAACTAATCCAGAAGTTGACGCAAACAACGTTATAGTCATTGGCAGAAGTATTGGAACTGGCGTGGCTACTTATTTATCCTCACAGCGCAAAACCAATGCTACTGTTTTAATTACACCCTATGAAAACATGATTGATGTGGCATTTGAAAAATATCCATTTGTGCCAATCAGCTTATTGATCAAACATCGTTTCGAATCGGATACCTATGCGCCAAACATTTCTACGCCAATGCTTGCCTTAATTTCTGCCAACGACCAAATCATTCCAAAACATCATGCCTATAAATTAAAAGAAGCATGGAAAGGTAAGACAGATGCTTTAGAAGTCAATGAAGATCATAATTCAATTATGAATAACGAAGAAGTTTGGAAAAAGATTGAGGCATTTGTGAAGGAAAATACAAAACAATAAAATCATTTCTATTTGTTCCATATTAATAAAAATTGCAACACGGATAAAACTGATTTAGCGAATTTCCACAGATTATTATACCAAAAAAAATCCGTGCAAATCCTCTAAATCCCAATCATCAGCGTTCCTATTACTTACGAGCAAATTGCTAGTAGAATTAACTTTTCTTGCCCTTCAAATACGTTATCAAAACAGGAATAGTCGTAATAACGATTAATCCAATCACGATATAACCAATGTAGTTTTCAATCCAAGGATATTGCTTCCCTAAAAAATAAGCAATGCTAGCGATGCTTGCAATCCAAGCAATAGCGCCAATAATGTTATAGAGCATGAATTTTTTAAAATCAATTTTAATAACCCCTGCTAAAATTGGTGCAAAAGTTCTGATGATTGGCAAAAAGCGCCCTAGTATTAATGCTTTACCGCCATGCGTATCGTAAAATGCTTTGGTTGTAATTAAATGCTGCTTTTTAAATAAAAAACTGTCTTTCCTGGTGTATAATTTTGCTCCTACTTTATTCCCGAACCAATAACCAAATATATTTCCAATAATAGCTGCAAACATTAACAATAAAATTAAAGGGATAAAAGGTGTGTTTAATAACTGAGGTTTAGTAGCACATAATAATCCTGAAATAAAAATCAATGAATCACCAGGAAGAAAAAAACCAACCAATAAACCTGTTTCGGCAAACACCACAAATAGCAATAACCATAAACCTCCGTATTGAATGATACTTTGTGGGTCGGTGAGTTGTTTTAGGAAATCGAACATGCTGTAAAATTAGTCAAACTTATTGTTCTGACAATTCTTTCAGTTTTTGATTCATTAAATTAAATCCATTTACTGTGTTTGTATCTAGCATTTTTTTAAACAAAGGCACTAGTATCCCTTTAAATTTCTCGCTTTGAATAAAAGTAGTGGTGCCATCATGATTGTCGATTAATTCAAATTTATGTTCTCCATCAAATAGTCCAGGAAATAATAAGTGGCCCATCCAACGAAACTCTTTTTGAGAATCAAATGCCAGCACTTTTGGCTTAAAAGTCATTCCCTTTGCCTCTGGCGGCTCCAATCTCGCAATAATTTTACTACCTACTTTAACACTTCCTTTGATAGATTTAATAAAGGGATTCCATTCAGGATACTTGTCGAAGTTAGTAAGTACTGCCCAAACTTTTTCGGGACTTGCATTAATTACAATTTGTGTTTTGATTTCTTTTGCCATTGCTGTTGTGTTTAAAATAATAATAAATAAAATAGTATTAATTGTTTTCATTTTTGCTTCGTATTCACGATACAAAGATGAAACACAAAAGACAAAGCGCTCTTGATAAAAATCAAGAAATTAAGAAAGTTGCTTTTTCCTTATTCTACTGAAGGTTTCAGGAGTCATTCCCAACATAGACGCAATATACTGCAAAGGAACTTGATTAAATAACTCTTTATTATGATTAAAAAAGAACTGATAACGTTCTTCGGCAGTCATTGAAAGATGACTAAAAATTCGATCTTCTAAAATAGTGAAACAACGAGCGATAAATAGTTTTTCTAATTGATGCCATTGACTAATTAAATTTCCAATTTTTTGATAATCTTCCTTACTAATTGTATATAGTTCAGTATCAGTTAAGGCTTGAATATTCCAGCGTGTAGGAGTTTCAAAAATCAAACTAGATAAGTCCGTTACAAAATAGCCTGTTGTAGAAATCCATTGGGTAATTTCTTTGTCTTCTTGAGTTACATAAATTCTTAAAAAACCAGATTTAATAAAACTCAGTTTGTTACATGATTGACCAGTCTTTAAAAAGTACTCGTCTTTTTTTAAAGTAGTTTCTTTAAATAAGGAAACGATATGTTCTAAATCAGTTTGTTTAACACCAAAGTATGACTTAATATATTCTTCTAATTCTGTCATCACAAAAAAGTCAAGAAACCAATTAAGCTAAATCAAAAGTCATTCTCTTCTTTTCAATGCTAGCTTTGATATCCGTTAATTGTCCTTTTGGAATAGAACTAATTAAATTCTTTGTATAGTCTGATTGCGGATTTAAATAAATTTGATCGGCATCGCCCATCTCTTCTATCTTTCCTTTATTCATCACTACCATTCTATCACTCATGAATTTAACAACAGATAAATCATGTGAAATAAAAATATAAGTAAACTTAAACTCACGTTTTAAGTCGTTCAATAAATTTAATACTTGCGCTTGAACCGAAACGTCTAAGGCACTTACACTCTCATCACAAATAATAAACTTTGGATTTAAAGATAAGGCTCGAGCAATACACACACGCTGACGTTGCCCACCACTAAACTCATGCGGATAACGACCGTATTGTTTTTCGGTTAAGCCAACTTTATTTAATAATTCGTAAACTTTTTCTTTACGCTGATTATTGTTTGATAAGATATTATGCACCTGCATCGGTTCCATTAAAGCCTCGCCAATTGTAATACGAGGATTTAAAGATGAATAAGGATCTTGGAAAATGATTTGCATGTCTTTTCTCAATTGTCGCATATCATCTGGTTTCAAGCGCAATAAATCATTACGTTGAAAAAATATTTTTCCTTCTGTTGGTTCGTTTAATCTTAAAATCGTTCTTCCTAAAGTTGTTTTACCACAACCACTCTCCCCTACTAAACCTAATGTTTCTCCTTCATAAACATCCAAGGTCACATCATCAACCGCTTTCACATAGTCAATCGTTTTACCAAAGAAAGTTTTATTTTTAGGGAAGTACGTTTTAATATTTTGAATTTCTAAAATCTTAGAACGGCTATATAATTCTTTGTGTTCATTGTCACGATGTTCTTTAGTAATAATCACACTATTAATGGCTTCACTAACCGTTGTCGGAATTTCAATCATGTTACCAGCATCATCTGTTTTCATGAAATCAGCAGACACAGGTAAGCGCATTAAACGTTTATCTAAAGGAGGACGGCAAGCTAATAAACTCTTTGTATAAGGATGTTTTGGGTTAGAGAATATTTCTAAAACGGGGCCTTGTTCTACCACCTTACCTTTGTACATCACCATTACTTTATCCGCCAACTCAGCAATAACACCTAAATCGTGGGTAATAAACATAATGCCCATTTCATGTTCGCGTTGCAATTGCAACATTAAATCTAAAATGGTTTTTTGAACGGTAACATCTAAAGCCGTTGTAGGTTCATCGGCAATCAATACACGTGGATTACAACTCATTGCCATAGCAATCATCACACGTTGTTTTTGTCCACCTGAAATTTGGTGAGGGTATACGCTAAAAATACGTTCTGGATCAGGTAATTGAACTTGTTCAAACAACTTCAACGTTTTCTTTTTAGCTTCTTTTTTTGATATTTTTTGGTGTAATAAAATTACTTCCATCACCTGATTACCGCATGTATAAACAGGATTTAAGCTTGTCATTGGTTCCTGAAAAATCATCGCAATTTCGTTTCCACGAAACGAACGCATTTCTTCAGCAGGAATATTTCTAAGGTTTACAACACCTTTATCTTTAGAATGATATATAATATCACCACCAGAAACACGCCCTGGAGGATTGGGAATTAATTGCATGATAGACAAAGAAGTTACAGATTTACCTGAACCGCTCTCGCCTACTATACCAATAGTTTCGCCTTTATGAAGTGTAAACGACACATCGTTTACTGCTTTCATTAATTCGCCATCTGATTTAAACTCAGTAACTAAATTTTTAACCTCTAGTAATACCTCTTTTTGCATAATATATCACTACGAATATAGGAAATTTGAATCAATAGCAAAGTTTTTGGTTGGGAAAAATAGGCTTTTTATCGAAAAACCCTACCCCTTGTAAAACAACCATTTTCCTAGTTCTTTCCAAGTCGTTTTTTTACCATACATCAAAATACCTGTACGGTAGATTTTACCAGCTAACCAAGTAAAAAACAAGAAACCTAGTACTAAAAACACCATGGATAAAGCTAGTTCCCAAGCAGGCACACCAAACGGCAAACGTACCATCATCACAATAGGTGATGTTAATGGGAAAATAGAGAAAAACTGCGCCATGGAACTATTTGGGTTCGACATAATGGCTTGAGCTATTACAAAACTTAAAATAAGCGGTATGGTGACTGGTAAAATAAATTGCTGAGTATCGGCTTCACTATCTACAGCCGAGCCAACTGCCGCAAATAAAGCAGCATATAACAAATACCCGAATAAAAAATAAAAAGCGAAACTGCTTATCAATAATGGCA
>SYEI01000084.1 GCA_005800865.1 Bacteroidota bacterium
GTTCCAATTCTCCATAAAATAACGTTGCGTAACTTTTAAAACCGATAGACTCTACACTAAACCCATGTTTAGCACATTGTTTATAAAATTCAATCGCTGTTCGTTGCGAATATTGTTCGACTTTAGGCGCCACAATCATAATTAAACTGTAAACCGAAAATAAGGAACCTAAGAAAAGCAAATAAATATATTTATAGCTTCCTATCTTGATTTTAGACAAACTAAAATGAACTAAGCCTAAAAACACGATACCTATTAACCATTCATAACCACTCCAATGCACATTAGTCTTTAAATTTTCAACTGCAAATGGATCTGCAATTAAATCACTTGTGAGCAACCAAGGCTTAAAAATTGGCACACAACCTATCAATACAAAAGCGAATCCAAGTAAAGTGCTAATGAAGACAAAAAACAAATGGAATACTTTTTTCCAATTATACTGTGCAGCAAATAGCTTTTGAATAGCATAGGTTGCTAAATACGTTAACGGAAAATAACACAATGATGAGTAATGCACGATTTTAGTTTGTACTATCGAAAACAAAATTAAAACAACCCAAAACAAACTCATCATCCAACGCTTGCTATGTATTTGATAAGGCGTATCGCTAGTTGATTTTTTATGCGCCAATATTAAAAATAAAGATGAGGGAAAACAACCTAACAATAAAACCACAAAATGATAAATAAATGGTCCGCCATGGTCGCTATCTTCTGTATTAAATAATCGTATTTGATAATCAATAAATTCTTTAATCACTTGCCCGTTACCTTTTAAATACATAACGGCAAACCAGCTTAAACCCGTAATTAAAAAAGCTAAGAAAAAGGCTGCCATAAATTTAAAAGACGATATTTTTTTAAATCGTCCTAATACAAAAAATACAGTAATCGTTAAACTCACCAAAATTAATGCGGCAGGGCCTTTCGTTAATAAAGCCAATCCTAAAAAAAATCCTGAAATAATTGCCGTTTTGTATCCAAATTTCCCTATTGGGTTATTGGTGTGTTGCAGCAAATAATACACTGCCACGTATATAAATAAATTAAACCAAGGATCGATGATCCCACTTTTAAAAAATACGTGAGGCAATAGTGTAGACGCGTATACAAACACCCAGGTTAAGGCAAATTTCCGATCATTTAATTCTTTTCCTGTTTTATATAATACCATTAGTGTAATTACACCGCATAAAGCATTTGGAAATCGTGCAGCAAATTCATTGATGCCAAAAACATTCATGCTCATTGCCTGTAACCAAATAAATAAAGGTGGTTTTTCCCAAAAGGGATGAAAATATAATTGAACCTCCGAATAGTTATTAGAAACCAACATTTCGCGAGCACACTCCGCAAAGTTAACTTCATCCCAATCAAATAAAGGCATATTCCCAATAAAAGGAATATAAAGCAAGCTGGCCGCTAATAAAATAAAAGCATAAGCTTTAAAATCTGTATTCAATAGTTTAAACACTTTTATTTTTATTTTTTAGTAAAGTTGATAAATTGGTATTTAAATGAGGCCATTTACTAGTAGAATAAAATACCACATAAAGTAAAATAGAAAAACACACGCCAATAATAGATCCCACATATACATCAATCAACCAATGTTGAGATAAATGCACTCTACTATAGGCGGCTAAAACAGCTAGTAAAAAAAATACCATTTTCGAAAAATGATTTTTACTTACAAATAACAAACAAAAAAATAAAGCAAAAGCAGATAGCGCATGGCCACTGGGAAAAGAATGAAATGCAACAACATCAACTCCATCTACTAATTTTAATTGCTCGCGAACATAATACTGAAACACAAAATGAGGACGAGTGACTTCATAATACACCCAATGTTTTAAAACATAAGACATTATGCCTGCTCCAGCATACGAAAACAAGATGTATAAAGATACACGCACATTTTGAAATGAAAATGCAATCGCAATTAAAACAGCAAATAAACCATCTCCTAAATGAGTAGCATAGGCTAGAAATTGATCCATAAACAAATTACCAACATAGGTATTCATTTCTCTATGAATAGGCACTTTTCCCACATTTAATAATACATAACCAACTATACCCAATAGTAGTAAATACAAAAGAATATAAATGATATTATGTTTGATTAATGCTTTCAATTTTGCTTGTTTAACGAACCTGTTGTGCTGTATTCTTTTTCTCTTTCACTTCAGCTTGTTGTATGGGCGGCGTTACTTTCACGTCTTTTTTGAATGGTTTATCTTGAACCGCAATATCGCACATGGTTTTGATGGCTTGTTTTACAACCTTCATGACACAAACTGTTGGTTGTATGTAGATTTGTTTTACAGTACTATCAGGCATGGTAAATGACATATCGGTTGCTATACTTTTAGGTCCTTCAAACAAAAAAGGATCTTTAAAATAATCTTCTAAATGTATGTCTTTTATGTGAATTTTTTTCTTCAATACCATGGTATATAATTCAAAAACAGCGTCGGTAATTTTTATTGAAATCACATTTTTTTGGTCATCATAACCAATTTTCACATGCCCTAATACTTCCGATTTGTAACCAAAAGGCCCTACCTCTACTTTAGCCTCGCAAGTAAAATCACTACTATCTGGCTTAAAACTGATTTTAGGATTTAGGACTTTCCAGGTATAATGGCCATCAATAATGCCAAGCACTTCATACTGACTTTTCCCTTTAATCTCCCCAATAGCTGTAAACACCTTATTAACGGCTCTTTCGCTCAATACAAATGCAAAATCATTAGGGTTTTGACCTACTAAAATGGCAGAAAAATGAATTAAAAAAAGAAGAATAAGTTTCTTAAATTGCATGCCATAAATATATAATTTTACTATGTTTATATACCAATAAATAATACACATTAAATACAATTTTACTCTTTTTAACTTTACTAAAAATGAACATAAAAGCAAACAACCCAGCCCTTACTTCATGGATATCCGTTGATGCTAACTCCGATTTCCCGATTCAAAACCTACCTTTTGGCATTTATTCGGATAGCTCAGTAAAACACCATGCCTGCTCTGCCATTGGTAATTACGCTATTGATTTATATGAATTAGCGAGTCGCGGCTTTTTTTCAAAATTAAATATCGACAAAGAAGTATTTAATAAAGCGTATTTAAATGATTTTATTGAATTAGGAAAAGAAACCACTCGTGCTTTAAGAGACCGCTTATCTGAACTACTTGACAGTAATAACAAAGAATTACAAGATAACAAAGAAGTGTTCGCATCTATTTTTAAAACCAACAATAGCATTAATCTTTTATTACCCGTAAAAGTGGGCGATTACACTGATTTTTATAGCAGTATTGACCATGCTACAAATATTGGAACCATGATTCGCGACCCTAAAAATGCTTTAATGCCTAACTGGAGATATATTCCAGTTGGTTACCATGGCCGTGCAAGTAGTATTACTGTTAGCGGCACTGATTTATACCGACCAAAAGGACAAATGAAACCGGCAGATGCCGAAGTGCCAACTTTTGGACCTTGTAAATTATTAGACTTTGAACTAGAAACTGCTTTTTTTATTGGAAAAGCAAGTAAACTAGGCGAAAGCATTAGTACCGAAAAAGCAGACGATTATATTTTTGGAATGGTATTATTTAATGATTGGAGTGCGCGTGATATTCAAACATGGGAATATGTGCCATTAGGGCCCTTCTTATCTAAAAACTTTGCTAGTACAATTTCACCATGGATTGTCACTCTAGACGCTTTAGAACCATTTAGAACAGAAGGTTATGTTCAAGAACCAAAAGTGTTTCCATATTTAGAATATACAGGGAATAAAAATGTAGATATTAAATTAGAAGTAGCCATACAACCAGAAAACAGCATAGAAACTGTAATTTGTAATTCAAATTACAAATACATGTATTGGACCATGGAACAACAATTAGCACATCACACGGTAAATGGTTGTAATGTGAATGTTGGCGATATGATGGGCAGTGGAACAATAAGCGGGCCTGACCCAAAAGAGTATGGCAGTATGATGGAACTAAGTTGGAAAGGCACAAAGCCTTTAAAATTAAATGATGGCAGCGAGCGTAAATTTATTAATGATAATGATACCGTTATTTTAAGAGGCTATTGCCAAAACGATAATGTTCGCATTGGCTTTGGCGAATGTAAAGCAAAGTTGTTGCCTGCGAATTAGTAATCATAAATTTTTATGACAGAAGTTTATGAGAGAGATATGAATGAAGATGAGCTTTTATTCTTAAATAGTTTTTTACCAACCTTTAGAGAAAAAAGAAATAAATTTTTAATAATTTTAACTCTAACTTCTATTATGCCCTCTATGGCATTTATAGTCTTTTTGTCGGGCTCACATCATTTATCGAGTATATTTTGGGCATTTTTAATCTTCGCTGGAATTAGCTTAGCAGTTGCTTTTATAATATATAAAAACACCGTTATTGTAACAGGTTTAGACAATTACATTGACGCATTAAAAAATCGAGGTGTAGAAATATGGAACATTAAACCTCTGATTGTATACAAAAGAAAGGCTACTGA
>SYEI01000085.1 GCA_005800865.1 Bacteroidota bacterium
TCTATTCCAAGTTCTACATCATCGCCTGCTTTTAAGTAAATTGTATCTTGTTTAATCCCCAAACCAACTCCTGGAGGCGTTCCTGTACTAATGATATCACCTGGAAGCAAAGTCATAAATTGACTTAAATAATGCACTAAATAAGGAATTTTAAAAACCAAATTTAACGTGTTGCTGTCTTGATATTTTTTACCGTTTACGCTCAGCCACATCGATAAATTATCGACATCTTTTACTTCATCTTTTGTAGCCAAAAATGGTCCAAGAGGTGCAAATGTATCGCAGCCTTTTCCTTTTGCCCATTGTCCGCCGCGCTCAATTTGAAATTCTCTTTCACTGTAATCATTCAATAAAGCATAACCTGCAACGTAGTCTAAAGCTTCAGCTTCTTCAACATAACTTGCTTTTTTGCCTACAACAAATGCTAACTCTACTTCCCAGTCGGTTTTCACACTGTTTTTCGGAATAATCACATCATCATCCGGGCCGCATAAAGAAGTTGTTGATTTAAAAAAGATAATCGGCTCTGTTGGAATTGGTGCGTTTGTTTCTTTACAGTGATCTACATAATTTAATCCAATACAGATTATTTTTGAAGGTCTCGCCACTGGAGATCCTAAACGAACACTCGCATCAACTTCTGGTAAAGCAGGATTGCTGTCTAATGCTTTTTGTAATTTTTCTAAACCATTTTCTTCAAAAAAACTTTCGTTAAAATCTGAAACGATAGAAGAAACATCATATCTTTTTTCATTAATTAAAACTCCTGGTTTTTCTTTTCCGATTTCTCCAAAACGTATTAATTTCATTTTCTTATATATTTTAATTATTATTTTTTAGCTTCTACGGTGCTGAGTTTTTCCTTAGCATCTTAGTACCTCAGAACCTTAGTCCCTTTTCTAGTTGTTTAATTTAATAAATCCTCCATCAATTGGGTAATCACATCCTGTGATAAATCCTGCCTCTTCGCTGCATAAGTATAAAGCCAGAGCGGCAATTTCGTCTGGTTTTCCCATACGACCGATTGGCTGTGATTTAGAAAGTTTTTCAAACATTTCTTCTTCTTTTCCGGCATAATTTTTAGAGATAAATCCATCTACAAAAGGTGTGTGAACTCTTGCTGGAGAAATAGAATTACATCTGATATTTTCACTTAAATAATCTCTTGCTACAGATAAAGTCATTGCCATTACAGCTCCTTTTGCTGTTGAATAAGCAAATCTATCCGAAATCCCCACCCATGCCGCAATTGACGCCATGTTTAAAATTACACCGCCATTTGAAAGTCGGAATTGCGGAATCGCAGCAAGCAAACAGTTGTAAACTCCTTTTACATTTACATCCATTACACGGTCAAAATCAGCTTCAGAAGTAGTGTCTACTTTCCCAACATTAGCGATTCCTGCATTATTGATTAAAATATTGATATTACCAATTTTATCAAAAGTCGCTTTAACATCAGCCTGACTAGAAACATTACAGGCATACGAAAATACACTTCCTCCGGCATTTTTAATTTCGTCAACAGCATCTTGTGCACTTTCAATAGATAAATCAATAATATGAACTTCTGCTCCCTGCTTGGCAAACAAAGCAGCAATTGCTCTTCCTATTCCGCTTCCGCCGCCCGTTATGACTGCTTTTTTATTTTGTAATGAAAACATCCCTTTAATTATTTAGTATTATAAAAACCGTATTTTTTGATCAAAACATTTACACAAAATAATAAATGTAAAAAATACAATTACAAATGTAGCTGATATAAATTAAATTTGAGTTTTATTTTTTTACTAATCTAATAAAATGATCTTTCTTTAATAAATTATAACATTTTTTAAGCGCTTTGTAAAAATTTTACAGAAGTTTAAAGCTTTACACAAAAAAGAATGTGTTAAAAACTACAATTTCTTGCCTATCTCAATCTTATTCCTAATTTTGTAATTGTATTTTTTACATTTATTATTTTCCATACACATAATTCAATCAAAAATGGCAGTATTAAAAGGCATTACGTGGAATCATACAAGAGGTTTATTGCCTATGGTTGCAACGGCACAGCGCTTTACAGAGTTAAATCCTGAAATCGAAATCACTTGGGAGAAAAGAAGTTTACAAGAATTTGCAGATGCTTCCATTGAAGATCTTGCAAAAAGATTTGACTTACTTATAATCGATCATCCGTGGACAGGTTTTGGAGCGCATACTAATGCTATACTCCCACTTTCAGATTATCTGTCTGCCGATTATATAAAAGACCAAGAAATAAATACGGTTGGAAAATCATACGGAAGTTATGTTTTCAGCAATAAATTATGGGCCTTACCAATTGATGCCGCGACTCCGGTTGCTGCAGCGCGTTTGGATATTTTAGAAAAAGCAGGACTTGAAGTCCCTCAAACATATGACGATTTATTGGCTTTAGCCAAAAAAGGTTTGGTCGCATTTGCTGGAATTCCAGTTGATGTTTTAATGAGTTTTTATATGTTTTGCTGCAGTTTAGGAGAAGCTCCGTTTCAATCTGAAGATAAA
>SYEI01000086.1 GCA_005800865.1 Bacteroidota bacterium
AATTATTATTTGTGAAAACGTTTTCAGGATTATAAACTACCGAAATCCCTTTTGCTGTTCCTAACCAAATATGCCCATCTTTATCCGAACACATAGATTTAATATCAATTGAAGGTAAATGTCCGTTACCTATGGCTGTACTTAATAATTTTGTATTTGACGTATTAGGTTGCGATAACCCGTTTACATCTTTGTATACCATTAAACCATAACCTCTGGCTAAAATTATCCATGCTTGATCAAATTTATCAAAAATAATTTTAGACATATAAGGCTGAACAACAAACTGTTCAAAATCTAACAATGTCCAATTATTATTTGGTTTTTTAACCGCAACACATTTTTCTCCTAAGGTAATAGATGCCCATAAATTAGAATTTTTATCAAAATTAATCCCTGAAATTCGAAGGTCGCTACCACCATTTAAACCAATAAGAGGGCTATTACCGTAGCTATAAACCCCTTGAATTTGATCATCTTTTACATCTACTACTCCAAAACTCATGGCGGCAAAAGCAATATGATTCTTGTCGTTAGGATCTATTGAAACCGCATTTAAATCCCCTATGGTATTTGGGATCACATTTCTCATAGATTTCCATTCTTCTTCTTGATACACATTTGGTTTATCTCCCATATATTGAGGATTAAATGTTTCTCCTAAATAAATAGGTGCAACGATCAACTTTCCATCTTTAATATCAATATCATTTACTAAATTATTCTCTGGTCCATTTAGGGTAATGTTATTATATGGGGCCCAAGAAGCTCCGCCTGACTTAACCAATCCTATTTTCTTATCTGCAACCCAAAAGTTATTATTATTTTCATAAAAAACTTCTCCTATAGAAGCTGGATAAGATCCATATCCTGTTAAATAATTTAAGAAGGATCCTGTTGAGTTGTATTCCTTTAAACCAAATTGGTCTAATATCAATAACTTATTATATTTAGAGTAATCATATAATCTTATATTTTCATTATTTATATAATTACTATTTATGGAATATTTAGTCCAACCTGTTGGTGTATATTGGTATAGAGTATCTTTTTGAGAAACATCTGATTTTAATCTTTCAGAATAATTGGTTATTAAAGTCCCGTTGTAATTAACAATGCCATTGTAAGGTCCTGCAGCTAAACCTACATTTAAAGGTTTCCAATTTTGGTAAAAACTTAAATTTGTATTGAGTCTTCCATAAAACACACCGTTGGATGTTGCTGCAAATAAAGCTGTATCATTTTTAGTAACTTGATGTACTTCATAATTTGTTGTTGCTGTGCCTATGTAATAAGTGTCTTTTATTTCTAATTTATCGGTATCAAAAATAACGATACCAAAGCCACAAGCTATATAAGCTAATTTACCGCTAAAATAAACTTCATTAATAACTTTTTTACCTGTAATGATTTTCCTTTTGATATCAGCAATATTTACAATTTCATCTTTTTCATCATTAGGTTTTATTACATCAATATTGGTATTTTCATAAATAACAAGTAGTAAATTATTATTGTCATTTTTTCTAAGCATTTTAATGCCTACATCAGATAATCCATCAATTTTAGTTAATTTCCTAATTCGATTATCTCTTTCATCAAACACAGCTAAACCAACACCATTAGAAACATAAACTTTACTTTCAACTTTCGAAACGCTATTAGTATTGCTGTATGATAAATGATCTAACCATTGCCCTATTTTAACTTGAGAAAAAGAAAACAGAGAAAAAAGGATAAATATGAATGAAATTATTTTTTTTGATTGCATACTGTAGTAACGTGGTTTAAAGTAAAATATTGTAATAACCAAGCATAAATTTAATACTTATATTTGTAATTCTATAAGGCTTTGTAGTACAATGGATAGTATTTGGGTTTCCGAAGCCTACGATCCAGGTTCGATTCCTGGCAGAGCCACTTTTATAGGGCCTTTTTTGGGTCTTTTTTACAAAATTTATTAAAAAAATTTGAAATATTAAATATTCTGTATATTTGTACTGTTGAAACCTAAATTTAAAATACTTTTTTCATCACTTTTACTTGCCGTTGTATTATTTGCAGCATTACCTAAAGTATATATCCACTCTTTACTTGGCCACACTCATACAATTATAAACAGCATAAGTGGTGATGTTAATGTAAACGAGCAAGAAGGTACTCAAGATTGTAATTTTGAGAAATTTGATACCCCTGTTTACTTTACCGTTTTTAAATTCATATTAAACTTTTTGCCTTTAAAAGAAACGAAACAAACCTCTTTCTTTTACTATCAAAAATCAATACCAAAACTTCATTACAATACATCTCTTTTAAGAGGTCCACCAATGGCTTAATTTATTTGATTAAATAAATGAGTCATTAACCTATTAAAACAAAAGTTGAAGTTTATACCCTTAGCGATTATTCGCTTTTATCAATACGCAATTTCTCCCCTGCTAAAGCCTTCGTGCCGCTTTACTCCTTCTTGCTCGCAATATGGATTAGATGCTGTAAATAAATACGGTGCTTTTAAAGGAAGTTGGATGGCTTTAAAACGAATTTTTCGTTGCCATCCTTGGGGAGGAAGTGGTTACGATCCGGTAAAATAAACTTCTTTAAATCACAAAAAACAAAAATTTCTATCTTAATAATGAGACAGCTTTTCTGCGCATATACTTATTTTTTATTTTTCTTGTTATTCATAATAGGTCTTCCTGCTTATTCACAAAACTCATGCACTTTATCATTTAGCGGCAGAATTATAGATTTAGATGATGGAAAAGAATTGGAAGGCACTTTTATAATTTTAAAATCAACCAACCAAACTCAAATAACTAACGAGCATGGAAGCTTTAAGTTTTCAAATCTTTGTAGTGGTGAGTATAGTTTCATTATTCAACATGTTGGATGCCACGACACGGTTATTAGTGTTGATTTAAAAAAAGACACAAAGCTTACTATAAAATTACCACACAGTGCTGTCGAATTAAGTGAAATTGATATCATGGACAAACAACCTGATATGATAAAAACACAAACCGTTAATGATATTACATCAAAAGAATTAGACGGAACACGCGGGCAATCTTTAGGAGAATCATTAAAATTAATTAGCGGTGTAACAACATTAAACACTGGAAGTACTATTAGTAAACCCATGATACATGGTATGCAAGGTTATAGAGTATTGATATTAAACAATGGTATTAGACAAGAAGGTCAACAATGGGGTAATGAACATGCTCCAGAAATTGATCCCTTTATTGCTCAAAAATTATCTGTAATAAAAGGTGCAAATGCTGTACGTTATGGAAGCGATGCAATGGCTGGTGTTATTTTAGTAGAACCAAATGATTTGCCCGATACAGCTGCTGTTACTGGAGAAATAAATTTAGTGGGAATGAGTAACGGACAGGCAGGTGTTGCTTCAGGAATATTGCAAGGCAACTTTGATAAAATAAAAGGCTTTAATTGGAGAGTACAAGGAACTTATAAAAAAGGAGGTAATATAAAAACACCAACCTACTATTTAAAAAATACTGGTGTTGAAGAACTCAACTTTTCGTATGCGCTTGGTTATCATCGCAAAAATTGGGGTATAGAAGGCTACTACTCTCAATTTAATACTAAAATAGGAATTTTTAGTGGCGCACATATTGGCAATTTAACCGATTTAAAAAATGCTTTTAATTCAAACAAACCACAAGATAGCTTGGCAACATTTAGTTATGATCTTGATAGACCGTATCAAGACATTTCTCACGAATTAGCAAAAGGAAAATTTCACTTACACCTAGCCCCTCGATGGATTGCCAACTTACAATATGCGTATCAATATAATATCCGTAAAGAATACGACAAACATAAACCATTAAATAATGCTTTAGCCGCTCTTGATAAACCTGAATTAGATTACCGCATTACATCACAAACAGTAGATTTAGTAATTGAACATTTGAATATCAAGTCCTTTAGAGGGCAATTTGGAGGCAGTTACATGAACCAAAAAAATGTATACTTAGGTCGTTTTTTTGTTCCTAATTTTATTAATAACACTTGGGGAGTATTTGCAAGTGAACGCTATATAAAACAACATATTGAATTTGAAGCGGGGGTAAGATATGATCAAAAACACTTACAATCCTTTTATTACATAGGTAATGATTTACAAAAACCAGATTTGAATTTTAATAACGTTTCGTGGAATGTAGGAACTATTTTAAAACCAAAAACAAATTTAAACTTTTTTGTTAATGCTGGCTCAGCATGGCGCGCACCAGCACCAAACGAATTATATAGTAACGGCGTTCATCATGGTGTAGGCTCTATTGAACGAGGCGATGCCAATTTGAAAACCGAACAAGTTTACAATATTACAGCAACAGGATTATATCAATCAAAAAAATCATTAATTGAAATAACGTTGTACCATAATCAGTTTTCGAACTTCATTTATATGAATCCTGCTGCTCAACCAGAACTCACGATTAAAGGAGCTTATCCTGTTTTTAATTACGAGCAAGCAAATGCTCATATTAGTGGTATGGATGCAAAACTGCAAACTCAATTATTTAATCATCTTGAAATAACCACCAAAGCAATGATTTTAAGAGCTTGGAATTATTCAATTAATGATTACTTAGTTTACATGCCATCAGATAGATATTCGATGGATATTAAAGGTTTTACCAAAACATCAAAGAAAATAAATGAAATTTATATACAAGCTGGTTATCAATTCATCACCAAGCAATGGCGTGTGCCACAAAACACAGACTTTGCTCCGCCACCAAAGGAATATGGACTATTATCAGCAGAAATTGGTGGAGATTTTGATTTTGGTAAACAAAAATTACAAGTAAGCTTAACAGCCAATAATTTATTAAATGTAGAGTATAGAGATTACTTAGATAGGTTTAGATACTTTGCTGATAGCCAAGGACGAAATTTTACTTTAAGAATAAAAGTACCATTAACCATTTACGATAAAAAATAATTAACCAAAAATAAATAACAACCAAAAAACAAAAACAAATGAAATCAATTATCACAACAGCAGCATTATTAGCAATGCTAGGAACTACTTTTACAGCGTGTAAAAAAGACAAAAAAGAAGAACCTACTCCAAATGCACCAACTCCTCCTACAAACGAATCGGAATTAATTACCACCATGAAAGTTATACTTCACGATACAACCACTCAAACAAATACAACTTATGTATTTAGTGACTTAGATGGTGCCGGTGGTAATCCTGCAACATTTGGAAACAGTGGAGCCGATTCAGTAATTAATATCACTGCTAACCATGTTTATGAAGCTACTATTTTACTATTAGATGAATCAAAAAGCCCAGTAGATACTATTTCGAATGAAGTAGAAGAAGAAGGTGCTGACCATATGTTCTTTTTTAATAGCATTGCACCAACTGGAACTCCATACAACACCTATTTAAGTGGAAGTATGACTAATATTAAATACCTTGATTTAGATGCTAATAATAGAGGTATTGGATTATCAACTGAATGGACAGCTCCAAGTATGATGATGGCAAAATCTCCTTTAACGATTGAACTTAAACACCAGCCTAGTGTAAAAGATGGTTCTTATGCTCCTGGCGAGACAGACATACAAGTTGAATTTAAATTGAAAGTTAATTAATGTTTTTTGGTTGTTAAAAAAAGGTTGTATTATAAGTATACACCTACAACACAACCTCTTATCAATTAGAAAATTTAATAACCAGATTTGGCGATCTGAGCGAATTAAAAAATTCGCACGAGGTTTTAACTACTAATTAATATGACAAAATTAACAAATAAAGAGGTAGTAAATACTACCTCTTTATTATTTAGAAATCTCATTCAAAAGCGAAGCATAATCCTTAGCGCAGTTTTCTCGAGAGTATTTATCAATTGAAGATGAATTAATAGAAAGTTGATTTGATTTATATTTTTGATACAAGTCCAATACAGCTTTTTTTGTTCCTTCATAATCGTCAAAGTGAACCATCGTTCCTGCTTGCGTACTTTTCAAAATAGCTGCTGCATCCGCATCAGGCAAACCAATACCAAAAATTGGTCGTTTTGCTGCCAAGTATTCAAACAACTTACCAGATAATACTCCTCCATTATTTGGTGTATTATTTAAAGGCAGCAATAATACTGGCGATTGCGCCATTAACTTTACCACTTCGCTATGTGGCAGATAATCTGTTTTTTGTGAATTATCAATAATGCCATGTTGCTTTAATGTTTCAAAAGCAATAGCATCTGTTTTACCAGTAAATTTAATCACTAAATCTTTTTTCAAATCAGCATGCTCTTTACATAAATCACCTAATACTTTCCAAAGCGTATAAGGGTTTCTATCTTTATTTAAAGCGCCTATGTGATGAAACAAAAATCCATCTAAAGGCTTTAAATGAAAACTAAACTTGAAATCATCTGTATCGAACCCATTGGTAATCACATCTACCTTCCTTCCACCTAATTTCTCCAAATCTTTACCACAAGATGGACTAACCGTCACCACTTTATTAGCCTGAGTTAATACTTGTCGCTCTAGCTTCTTATGTTTATTGTCTGCCCAATTAGATAATTTTAATTGACTATAAAAATCTATTTGAGTCCAAGGATCTCTGAAATCGGCAATCCAAGGAATATTAAATTTTTGTTTTAAGCCCATCGCAATTAGATGCATGCTATGCGGCGGGCCAGTGCTTATGACTGCATCAATTTTGTGTTGCTTGATGTATTCAGATAAATAAGAAATAGAAGGTTTAATCCAAAATTTACGTGCATCAGGAATAAAAAAATTACCACGCACCCAAATCATTGCTGATTGTAATAAGGTGTTTTCTTTGCCTTCAGATAAAAAACCTTGATTAACAGTTTCTGTTTTTTTCTTACGCATAATCTTACGATAAATATCGTAAGGCTCTGTGATTTGAGTTTTCAGAACGGTTAAATCTGCAGGAATATCTTTTAAAAGTGTGTCGTCGTTAATAGGAAAATCAGGATTTGAAGGCGTATAAATAATAGGTTCCCAACCAAATTTACGAAAGTACTTACTGAACTTTAACCAACGCTGCACCCCTGCTCCACCTGTTGGCGGCCAATAATAGGTTATGATGAGAACTTTTTTCACAGACTAATTTTTACTCTTAATTAATTTTAATTTAATCATATTAAATAATTCGGGAGATAATTTGAATTGATATATTGAACCAATATACACAGAAGAAACTATTAATCCTTTTACTAACACATTAACAATAGCATTCGAACTTATGCATGGTATAACATAGCCAATAATTGTAGATATAATTATAATCAATAAAATAAAAAGAGATTTAATAGTGTATGGCTGAAATTTAAATTTATAATA
>SYEI01000087.1 GCA_005800865.1 Bacteroidota bacterium
AAGTTTTGAATTTATGTGGTAAACTAAATTTGAATCAATCGGCCTCTATTATTCAACAAGCCAACAAAGTGATAACTTCGGATACTGGCTTAATGCACATTGCAGCCGCTTATAAAAAAGACATCATATCCTTATGGGGAAACACTATCCCTGAATTTGGTATGGGACCTTATTTGGCTGGCAAAAATTCGCAGGTATTGGAAGTGACAAATTTATCGTGCCGACCTTGTTCTAAACTTGGATACAAAAAATGTCCGAAAGGGCATTTTAAATGCATGAACGACATTCAACTTAAAGACGCTCAGTTTTAGAATAAAGAATTCCTACTATTTTTTCTGATAGCTTGATTCCTGCCTTATCAATCCATTGATAATATCCAATTGACATAATTGCAATAACTGGCAAACTACATAAAAATGCAAGTATCACGGATGAATTGTATTCGTAGGATATAAAAAATAATTTGAAGAGAAAACACGACAAAGAACACAAAATAATAAAATGTAAGAGGTAAAACGAAAACGAAATTTTACCTATATAATTTAAAAATCTGCCAGATAAAGCTGTTTGCACTTTCGGAGAATTCACAACGACAAACATCATTATAAAGGCACCGATAACGTGATAAAACACTTCGTTATTTAACCAAGGAAAATACAATACGCCATAAATAGTGTTTTTAATATTGATGCAACTTGGATAAGAACTCAAATAAAATCCGATTATAAAAAACAACCATAAAAGCCAATTAGGAACATTCACTGTTTTTGACTCTAGTTGTTTTTGCACGACATACTTATTTAAAATAACTCCTAATATGAAAGCAGCGTAATAATCATTTCTTGTCACAAATAAAATAACAACTAATATTCCATACAAACTCATTTTATACTTAATGGGGTATGTGATCAATAAGAAAGCAAATATTAATAAAGAACCCAATAACTCATAAGTCATAGTCCATAAAACAGGATTATAAGTATTATCTTTAAATAAAAATACATCCAAAAACATATTCTTTACAAGTCTAAAAACATCTGTAGAAATATTAAAGGAGCCCGCCAGCCACTCTTTTGATTTAGTGATATCGCCTAAATGAAGACGATTCATAAAGCCTAAATGCACAAAAGCATACGCTAACAAAATAGAGACGGAAACAGGAACTAGTAATCTAAAATACCGTTTAATACCATACTGAATTAAAATTTGAGGATTGTTATTTTGATGGTAGTTATTACTTAACACATAACCACTCAAAATAAAAAAGATACATACGGCAAAACCCCCATTATAAAAAATGTTGAGCGGTATTTGCGCCATCACTTCTTCAAAATAAGATGTTTCATTATGAATTTGAGTTTCATTTGCCGAACTCATAGCAGGGTAAAAGGCAAGAATATAATGATGTAGTACAACTATAATAGCCGCCAAACCTCTAATTCCTTCAAGATATCTAAGTTTATACTTTTCGGCTAACATTTAAATAGCTAAAATATTAATCTTGTGTAAACAATGCTTTTAATTCGGTGGCGTCATCTGGCTTCATTCTTCCTCCTAAAATTAAAGATAACTGACGGCGACGTAAAGCACCTTCATATCTCTTTTTTTCTTCTTCGGTTTCAGGAATTAAAGGAGGCACTGGTAATGGAGCTCCATTTTGATCAATGGCTACAAAAGTAAAAATGGCTTCGTTACATTTTGTCTTGTGCATCGTAATTTTATCTTCTACAAATACATCAATATGAACTTCCATGCTACTCGTAAAAGCACGAGACACTTTTGCTTCAAGCGTTACTACAGAGTTTTGTTTAATTGGGTTGTCAAACGACACATGATTGATAGAAGCTGTTACAACCACTCTGTTAGAATGTCTTCCGGCGGCAATAGCAGATGTAATATCCATCCATTGTAATAATTTACCTCCAAATAAATTTCCTATATGATTTGTATCGTTAGGCAGTACAACTTCTGTATTGATTGTTAACGATTCTTTTGCAGTTTTTCCCTTCATGAGTTTTTATATTATGACCATAAAAGTACTACCTTTGTTCTAAATAAAATAATATGGACTATTTATATATCAAAGCCCTTCATGTAATTTTTGTAGTTTGCTGGTTTGCAGGCTTATTTTATATCGTCAGATTGTTTATCTACACAAAGGAAGCTTATGAAAAAGAGGAGCCAGCAAAGAGCATTTTAACTGCACAATTAACCTTAATGCAGAAAAAATTGTGGTATATTATTACTTGGCCTTCCTTTATAGGGACTTTTATTTTTGGAACCTGGATGTTGATTTTAAATCCCGCTATTTTAACCTTTCCTTGGATGTGGTTAAAGTTAATTTTTGTAGGATTATTAGCACTTTATCATTTACAATGCCACGCTTATTTTAAACAACAAAAAGCAGGTGTTTTTAAAACAAGCTCTTTTAAACTAAGATTATTTAACGAACTAGCTACCGTATTTTTAGTAGCTATTGTGTTTTTAATCATTGTTCGCTCAACTGGCGGCTTGGTTTGGGGCATGTTAGGGTTATTTATTTTTGCAGCATTATTAATGGGCGGTGTTTATATTTATAAAAAACAACGTAAAGCGATGGAGGAAAAAGACGAAACGCCTCCCACAATACCTAATAACTAGTACAACTAAACTTGTTCTAGTGTAAATCATACTATATGGAACAACGAAAAAAAATTATTTTAATTGGTGGTGGATTTGCAGGTTTGCATTTAGCTCAACAATTAAACAGTTCTGCCTTTGATGTATTACTAATAGATAAACAAAATCATCATCAGTTCCAGCCACTCTATTATCAAGTAGCTAGCGCAAGGCTAGAGCCTTCTAATATTTCTTTTCCATTTCGAAAAATTTTTCAGAAGTCGAATAATATTCAAATACGTTTAGCAGAGGTCACTAAAATTGTTTCTCAAGAAAACAAAATTGAAACCAATATTGGTGATTTTAATTATGATTATTTAGTGATTGCCACAGGTTGTAAAACAAATTTTTTTGGCAACGAACAAATTAGCAAACATGCGCTTTCGATGAAAACAACAGAGGAAGCAATTGAAATTAGAAACAATATTTTGCTAAGTTTTGAAAAATATATTTCGGCTGAAGACCATGAAAAAGAACCTCTCCTAAACATTGTGTTAGTTGGTGCAGGTCCAACTGGAGTCGAATTAGCCGGAGCATTCTCTGAAATGAAAAAACACATTTTACCAAGAGATTATCCTCATGTTGATTTCTCAAAACTAAACGTCATTTTATTAGAAGGAAGCAAAAACACCCTCAATAGTATGAGCGAAGAATCTAAACAAGCTTCAAGAAAATACTTAGAAGACATGGGTGTTATTATTAGAACAGAAACATTCGTGACTAATTACGACGGATTAACGGCTACGCTTAATACTGGCGAAACTATCTTGACCAATAATTTAATATGGGCAGCAGGCGTTACTGGAAATATTATTGAAGGAATTCAGTTAGAAAACATTATCCGTAACAGATACAAAGTTGACAGATTTAATAAAATACAAGGCACACAAAACATATTTGCTATTGGAGACATCGCCTATATGGAAACGCCGCTATACCCGAACGGACATCCACAATTAGCGAATGTAGCCATTAATCAAGGAAAAAAT
>SYEI01000088.1 GCA_005800865.1 Bacteroidota bacterium
ATTGACGTAAGCTTGATGATGCTTCGTGTGATGAATGATCATCGTTTGCTCATCAATAAAGGGTTCTAAAGCATTATACGCATAAGGTAATGCGGGTAATGTAAATGGAAGGGAAGATATTCCTTCTTGTCCTAAAGTTTCTAAAGCCTGTAATTGTTCGTTGCTTACTAATTTCGTAGCAATGCCTGAAAGCCCTATTAATCCTATCTTTTTAAAGAAATCTCTTCTATCGCTCATTTTAAAATTGAATCAGTAATTGATTTTTTTCAACGGCTACTCCTTTGGTAATTGCTATTTTTTTAATCACACCATCTGTTGGCGATTTTAAAATATTTTCCATTTTCATGGCTTCCAATACAATTAATCCATCTCCTTTTTTCACTTCTTGTCCTTCAGTTACAAGCACATTTAATACCATTCCAGGCATTGGAGCTTTGATATCGTTTACTTTTTTTGAAGCCAAACTATCCAAGCCTAAGCTATGCAACAAATCATCGTATTTATCTTTAATATCAAGCGAATACGGCGTATTATTGATTTTTACAACTAGCTTTTTTTCTTCAGGAATATGTTTTACCACCTCTAAATTATAAGATACATTATCTTTTAATAAATGATAAACACCATCTCTTACTTTAATAATATCCGCCTTAAATTCTTTGCCATTCAAGGTTCCTGTAATGTCGTTATTTTTGGCAATGAGTTCAGTTTTAAACTCTTTATTTCCGTTTACTTTAATTGTGTACATACAGCAAATTTAGTCTAAATTAATTCAAAAAAAAACGCCCCGAAGAAAATTCGAGGCGTTTAGTGTTTTTTATGTGTTGAGATTATTTTTTAATAAACTCACCCATTTTATTATCGTAGTTTAAGAAATAACCGCCTTTAGCTAAGTTAGATGCATCTACTGTTGAACCAAATCCACGTTTTACAACGTTACCATATTGGTCATAAATTTCGTACATCGTTTCAAATGGCTTGTCACCAGCTACAAAGCTAATATCTTTAGATACTTTCATTGGAGCAAAAGCAATCTCAGGAACATCAGATGTAAAAGAAACTGGTTTAGATAAACGTGGTTGACCACTATAATCTGTTTGACGAACTCTAATTTGGTTAGCTCCAGAATGAGGTGCAATTTTAAAAGTGTAGTTATTTGTAGAAGGTGTACCAACTCCGTCAACTTCTCCTACTTTCACCCATTTGTTCCAACGGAACTGCTCAACTGCAAATGCTAATTTACCAGTTTCAGATTTAGTTGACCATTTTACAGTACCATCTTTATCAACTGTCATTGCAATAACCTCAAAAGTACTCTTAGGTTTTAAAACCTCAGGATTTAAAACTTTAGGTTTACAATCTTCTTTATGCTTAATTTTTATTTCAACCTTTTCGCCAATTGCTAATTTGTGAGGTTTGAAATCAATTTCAAACGCACTTGAGTTTGTTTCATCAGTAGTAATGTTTCCATTAACTAAAACCTCAGTTACGCAAAAACCTACTCCTCCACTACCAAATGGATTTTGTACATATAAGTTTTTACCTTGGTAATTTCCTTCTAATATAATAACACCGCCCTGAGCAAATCCTTTGATAGAAAAGATTAAGGAAAGAATTAGTATTGAATAAATTTGTTTCATAGTCTGTTTGTTTTAGCACGTCTGCGAAAAGTCTTGCAATATTAAAACGATATTTGAGAAAAACAAAATAAAAAACACTTTTTTATTGAAAAAATGTAAATTGTCAGTAAAATTTCCAAAATAGTCGATTAATTGTTATATTTAGGCAGTCTTATTTTTTAAATACTTATATGAATTTTAACATTTCAGTTTTACTACTAGCCTCTTCCCTAGCGTTCTTTAGCTGTAAAGACGGCGCGAATAGCGGTAATGATAAACACTCTGATAAAAGTGGCGGCACTTTTGTAATGGCCGAAAACATTGAGATTGGAAGCCTTTACCCTATTTCTGTTACTAATCAAGTTGAAGCATTGGTTGTAGCCCAGCTACACGAATCATTAGTGAGATTAGATGCTAAAACATTAGAAGTTATTCCGGGATTAGCCCAAAAATGGGAAACTTCTGCTGATGGAAAAAAAATAACCTTTCATTTAACAAAAGGAGCTCATTTTCAAGACGATAAGTGTTATGCAGAAGGAAAAGGCCCTGAAATTACAAGTAAAGATATTTTATTTAGCTTAACTAATATCTGTACAAATACAAACGAAAATTACCAATTTAACACACTTTTAAAGGGTAGATTGGCTGGAGCTGACGATTTTTTTGATAAAAAAACTTCGGCTATTTCAGGAATAAAAATTATTGATGACTATACTTTTTCTTTAGAATTAGTAAATCCAAGCTTAAGTTTTTTAAAATTACTAGCAAACCCAGCAGCAGCTATTATCAACGAAACAGCTTTTAAAGCATATGGTAACAATTTAAAAACTGGAGCCGGTCCGTTTATGTACGATATTACTTCAAACAAGGATAAAATTGTATTGCTTAAAAACCCAAATTACTTTTTAAAAGATAGTTCTGGCTACACATTGCCTTATTTAGATACAGTTGTTGTATTAGTTGCTCCATCTATTGAAGATGGTTTATCCATGTTTGAAAATCAACAAATTGATTTAATCAACACTTTACCCTCACTAAGAGTAAAAGATGTGGTTGAAAAAAATATTAAAGAATTTATTAGTCATCCGCCAAAATCCTTATTACAAAGGGAACCAGAGATGTTAAGTCAGTTTTATGTATTTAACACCAAACAAAAACCTTTTGATAATGCCAAAGTTCGTCAAGCAATTAATTATGCAATTGATAGAGAAAAATTAGTGGATAACGTATTGCAAGGACAAGCTATTGGTGCAGCTATTCATGGTATTACACCTAATACCTTTACTGGTTATGATATTAAAAAAATTAATGGCTACAATTTAGATATTGAAAAGGCTAAAAAATTATTATCTGAAGCTGGATTCCCGAACGGAAAAGGCTTTCCAGAGGTTAGAGTTTTAGTGAACTCAGGAAATTCACGAAATAGCTCTGTAGCGGTTGAATTACAAAAACAACTGAAACAAAACTTAAATATCAACGTCAATTTCGAATCTTTACCAAATATTCAAAAATACGAGTTACAAATGCACGGCAAAGGTGACGTTTTTAGAGATGCTTGGGTAGCTGATTTTTCGAGTCCTGAATCATTTTTAAGCTTATTTGTAGGTGATGCTGTTCCTGCTGATACAAGCTCCTCTAGCTATCCTAACACTTCTCGTTATCAAAATGCAACCTATGATTTGAATTTTAAAAAAGGTCGTGATTCAAACAATAAAGATTCGAGTTATGCTTATTTTATGAAAGCTGAACAAACATTAATGGATGATGCTGTTATTATCCCTTTATGGTACGAAGGTTCTTATCGTTTACTAACGAATAAAGTAAAAGGATTGCACCTAAACGCAATGCGTTACTACGATTTAACAAAAACATATAAAGTAAAATAATAGTTCTAAATTTGATTTTTCCAGTTGATTTGGAAAGACAGTTTTTATTTTAATGGCAGATTATTATTCAATATTAGGGCTTACTAAAACAGCCACTGAAATTGAAATAAAGGCTGCTTTTAGGCGTTTGGCAAAGATTTATCATCCCGATAAAAATCCAAACGACCCAAATGCTAAACACCTTTTTGAGAATATACTAAGAGCATATAATGTGCTTAGTAATCCTCATTCCAGAAAGCGATACGATAATTCAAATTTTACTGCTGTATCACAAACACATAAACCACATAGGCCTGGTCAACCCAAACAAAAAGATTATTCGTTTACGGAAGAGGATTTAAAACGCAGAGAGTACTACAAAAAACATTATCAGGCTAAAAAAAATACCGTTAATCAAACACCTCAAAAACCGCATTACAGCGATTATAAATACATTTTGTATGCCACGCCTATTGCAGTTGGACTATTGATGCTTATTATGTCTATTTTTAGTGCAGAACCTGCAATAGAAACCATTTCACAAAAAACTGAAGAGGTATTACCACAAACAAAAACTTCAGTTACAATGGTAAACGGAGATAAACCATACAGCGGTTATTTCGGGAACTTAAAAATGTATGAAACACCGCATCACTTAAAAATAAATAATTCGAGTAATTATGATGCTGTCATTGCTGTGTTTGATAAAAAAACAAATAACTATTTGCAGCATTCTTACTTGCAAGCGTCATATTCTATTGAGTTTTCAAAACTTCCTGATACAGGTGTTTATTGGAAATGTGTATTAGGGAAGGATTGGAATACAGATAAAGCATTTTTGGACACAACTATTTATGGAGGATTTGACAGTATTGTGCAATTTCAGAATTGGAAAACTTCTCCCGTTGCATTTTCACAAAATTCAGAAGATGAAGTTTATATTTTATACGCGATTAATCCAGATTCGAAAAACAAACAATATATTAGTGACGATATTGAGTTTTTTAAGAAGTAGAAACAATGCTAAAAACCACGCAATTTAAAAAAGGAACAGTAGCTTTTTCTGATACAGGAAAAGGCAGAGCCGTTGTGTTGCTACATGGTTTTTTAGGTTCACACAAAATTTGGAATAGTACCATTGAATCTCTTTCGAAATCGTTTAGAGTGATTGCTATTGATTTACCAGGGCATGGCGACACTGATTGTTTTGGTTATGTGCATACCTCTGAATTAATTGCTAAAGCCGTAAAAGCGGTGATGGAAAGTTTACGCTTAAAAAAATATGTAATTATTGGACACAGCATGGGCGGCTACGCTGGCTTAGCATTTGCTGATTTATTTCCTGATAATTTAAGAGGATTATGTTTATATCACTCTACCGCTTTTGCTGATACAGAAGAAAAAAAACGCGATAGAACACGTTCTATTAAAGTGGTGAAAGCCAATCATAAAATTTATACAACGGAAGTTATTAAAAATTTATTTGCAACTAAAAATGCCAAATATTTAAAAGAGGAAATTGCTTTCGCGCAAAAAATTGCCGCACAAACATCTAAGCAATCCATCATCGCTTCGTTAGAAGGTATGAAGGACAGACCAAACAGAGATATTATTTTAGGAATGGCTCACTACCCAATTATGATGGTAATTGGCGAATTAGATAATGTATTACCTTATCAGCAATTACTAGAACAATCAGAAATGATAAGAGAAAAACATGTGTTGTATTTAGAACATGATGGACACATGGGATTTTTGGAAAGCCCTAGGCAAAGTAATGTCGCTTTGAAGAAATTTTTGAGAGCTTGTTTTAAATAAAAATAAAAATAATGAAAATAGATTTTATAAATGCCCAACAATCCGATTTACAAAAAATTGTAGCAACTTACAATTCAACCGTTGCTTCACGTTTAGTTACTGCCGACTTAGAACCTGTATCGGTTGAAAGTAAACAAGCTTGGTTTGACGCTCACAGCGCAAATCGTCGTCCATTATGGATCATCGAAGTGGACGGAATTTATTCGGGCTGGATGAGTTTTAATTCGTTTTACGGAAGGCCAGCTTATGATGGAACCGTAGAAGTAAGTATTTATTTAGAAGAAAGTGCTAGAGGAAAAGGATTAGGAAAAACATGCTTACAAAAAGCATTTGATGCTTGCCAAGAATTACATATTAAAACACTTTTAGGTTTTATTTTTGATCATAACGAACCAAGTTTGCAATTGTTTTATAAAATGGGCTTCGAAAAATGGGCTCATCTTCCAAAGATTGCTAATATGATAGATGCTGAAAGAGGCTTGATTATATTGGGCAAACGAGTTAATTAATATTGGCGAAAATAATTTGCTATTGTTCTTTTTTCTTGAAAAAAAAGAACCAAAAATTCAATCCGCCAGCTGGCGGAAACCACCATTTGCCCCGCAAGGTCTTCCATGAATGGCGGTTCGCACCGAATTGCCAAAGCCAGCCGCACTATTACTAACGTATGATAAATGAGAGTGGTGTGAATAGTGATTAAAATAAATTTATTTCTTATTCATCAATTCGGTTTGAATACGAATAGATTCTTCGTGTAATAACTGACAAATTTTTTCGGTATGAGCTCTTGGAATACCTAATTTTTCGGCCCATTGAGAACGAGTGCGCAAAATTTCTTGCCAACGGCCTAATTGAAAAATAGTTAAATCATGGTCTTTTTTATATTCTCCAATTTGCTCAATAATAGTCATGCGTTTCTTTAACACATTAATTAATTCATCGTCCACTTCATCAATCATTTTTCTGAATTGTGTTAATCTATCAACACAATCCGGATTTTGAGTAGAAGATTGGCGATATATAAGCCCATCTAATAATTCTTTTAAAGCGTTTGGTGTTAATTGCTGTTGCGCATCGCTCAACGCTACTGAAGGATTAATGTGAGATTCAATCATTAAACCATTCATGCCTAAATCCAAAGCTTTTTGAGCAACATGAGGGATTAACTCTCTATTACCACAAATATGACTAGGGTCGCAAATAATAGGTAATTCGGGCAATATTGTTTTTATCTCTATGGCAATTTCCCACAAAGGCTTATTCCGATATTTTGTTTTCCCTGCATAATGAAAACCGCGATGAATAGCTGCTAACTTTGTAATACCCGAATTTGATAAACGTTCAATAGCTCCTAACCACAACTGCATGTCGGCATGGATAGGATTTTTAATAAATACAGGAATATCAACACCTTTCAAAACATCCGCAATTTCTTGCACACTAAAAGGGTTTCCAGTAGTTCTTGCTCCAATCCACAATACATCTACC
>SYEI01000089.1 GCA_005800865.1 Bacteroidota bacterium
CAGGCACACCGTTATTCGCCATGTTATGTAAATAATGCTGCTCCTCCACAACCAACTATTACAACTAATGGCAATGATTTAACAACTGCTACAGCAACAACCTATCAATGGTATTATAATGGAAGTTTAATTAATGGAGCCACTTCACAAAATTATACTCCAACTCAAAACGGTATTTATGTTGTTAGAACAACAGATGCTAATGGCTGCGTAAATGTTTACTCAACAGGTTACGCTTATTCAACTACTACCGATGTTGAAGAATTAGAAGGTAAAAACATTTCTATTTTTCCTAATCCATCATCAGGAATATTTGATATTGATTTAAATTACACTAACCCAAACAAATTAACAGTTGTGGTTTATGATGTGTTTGGAAAGGAAGTGTTTTCTAGTGAAAATACATCTCGCATCGACTTGACAGATTTTGCGAATGGAGTTTATACCATGTCTATTAGCTTAGATAATAAAAAGCCGATATACAAAAAAATCATTTTAACTAAATAAAAAATAACATGAAAAAATATTTATTAGGATTATCATTTGTTTTATTCGTAACAAGCGTATCTGCTAAAAAAGTAAAATTTGCAGTTGATATGACGGGTATTGTAACAAGCACACTTGGTATTCATGTTGTTGGAGATTTTCAGGAAGCCGCTGGTTATCCTTTAAATTGGGACCCTTCAGCTACAACACTTACAAAAGAAGGCAGTACAGATATTTATAGTATCATTGTTAACATACCAGCTTTTGCAAAATATGAATATCGTTTTGTAAATGGAGATCAAACTTATGAATCTGAGTTTGTTCCAGATGAATCGAGAGTTGGCTATAATTTTAATGATAATCGTTGGATGTATGTTGATTCTTTAGCAAATGATACAAGCTTTGTTGGAGCTATTTTATTTGGAGGGAATGCACCAGCTGGTTTAAGTTTAGTGCGTTATAAAGTGGATATGAAAAACTCATTACCAGTTTCGCCAAATGGTGTGCATGTTGGCACTAACATGGATGCTTTTAGTCCAACTAAAGTTCGTTTGTACAGTTTTGGAGATAGCATTTATGAAATCATCAATTACTTTCCAAACAATTCATACACGTATATATATTTTAATGGTAATGTGGCAACCACTACAGAAACTATCACAGGAACTTGTTCTGTATTTGGAAATAGAGGATTAACGCTTACAAAAGATACAGCCATGGAAATGGTTTGTTTTAGTAGCTGTTCGGCATGTGCACCAGTTTCAGTGAATGAGTTAAGTGCTACAACTTCTGCATTTAAAGCATTTCCAAATCCTGTAAAAGATGTGTTCATGATTTCATCTACTCCAAGCGAAGTAATTGAATCGGTAACAGTTTATAATGTAGCTGGTGAATCAGTTATAGAAATGCTTGACATTAATAACGAATCTATTACACTTAATAATTTAAATCTTTCATCGGGTTTATATATGGTAACAGTAACTAATAAAAATAAACAAACACAGTATTTAAAAATAATTGTAGAATAACATGCGTCTATCTATCCTGTCTTTTTTTAGTTTCATTTTTTTGTGCGGAAATAGTTCCGCACAAAATTTTTATGACCAGAGTACCATTCAAAAAATAGAAATACAGTTTAGTCAACCAAACTGGGACTATCAGTTAGATACATCTAAAGCAGGAGCAGAAGGCTATATCATGGCAGCTTCTGTAACCATAAATGGAGTATACTTTGATAGTGTTGGCGTAAAGTATAAAGGCAATAGTTCTTATAATCCTACTTACAATAAAAATCCTTTACATATTGAATTAGATGGATATAAAAATCAATCGTATTTAGGGGTAAAAGATATTAAGTTAGGAAATAATTATGCCGACCCATCTATGATTAGAGAAGTGTTAGGCTATGATATTTTAAAAAATTACATGCATTGCCCCGAAGCAAATTTTGCAAAGGTTTATATTAATGGAGTATATCATGGAGTATATTCAAATGCTGAAAGTATTGGCAAGAAATTTTATGCTAAACATTATTACTCATCAGGTAATACAGCTATAAAATGTAATCCTATTGTAAATCCAAGTTCAAACACAAAATCTAATTTGAAATATTTTACAACCGGCGATAGTAGCAATTATTTTAATTTTTACGAATTGAAATCAGATTATGGATGGAATAGCTTAAGAGCGTTAGCAGATACAGTTACTAATTTTCAATCAAGGTTTTCTAATAATTTAGATGTTGACAGAGTAATTTGGATGTTAGCATTTAACAATGTGAACGTGAACTTAGATAGTTACAGTGGCGCTTTTTGTCAAAATTATTATTTGTATAAAGATAATACCAACCATTACAACACTACTATTTGGGATTTGAATATGTGTTTTGGAGGCTTCCCGTATCTAGGAGTAAGCAATAGTAGTTTAGCGCAATTAAGTATTACTAATATGCAACAAATGGCCATTAATATTCATGCAACAGATGTGTATTGGCCAATGATCAACATTATTAATAGTAACGCTCAGTATAAAAAAATGTTAGTAGCTCACATGCGAACTATTGTCAACGAATGTATTGCAAGTGGAGATTATGTTACTAAAGCGAATCAATTTCAAGCATTGATTGACACATCAGTACAAAGTGATAATTTCAAATTTTATACCTATCCACAGTTTCAAAATGGTTTAACCGCTAATGTTTCTGTTGGTAGTTATTCGGTGCCAGGCATTAGTAATTTAATGACAGCTCGTTTAGCATATTTACAAGGTACTACAGATTTTAATTATGCAACACCAACCATTACTGCGGTAAGTGCAAATACCAATTCTCCAGCAATTAATTCAACAGTTTCTATTACGGCTAATGTGGTAAATACAAATACGGTGTATTTAGGTTATAGAACAAATAACCATCAAAAATTTACTAGGATTTTAATGTATGACGATGGCATACATAATGATGGTAATGCAGGTGATAATGTTTATGGTGCAAGCATTACCGTATCAACTGCTGAAACCGAGTATTATATATTTGCAGAAAATGCTACTGCCGGCATTTTTTCTCCTGAAAGAGCAGAACATGAGTTTTATGTATTGAATACAAATTTAGCTCAGCCAAATGTTGGAGATTTAGTGATCAATGAATTTTTAGCAGCAAATAATTTTGGACAAACAGATGAAAATGGAAAGCATGAAGATTGGATTGAATTGCATAACACTACTAATAATGTTTTAAATGTAAGCGGTTTGTATTTGTCGGATGATTATACAAATCCAACAAAATATGAGATACCTAATAATATTATCATACAGCCAAATGGCTTTTTAACTATTTGGGCCGATGAAGATAATATGAATGGTGAAGCACTACATTGTAATTTTAAGTTATTGAATAGTGGAGAGCAAATTATGTTAAGTAAAGGTACTACTGTTTTGGATAGTGTTAGTTTTGGTTTTCAAGGAGCAGATATTTCCATTGCTCGTTGTCCAGATGGAACAGGTACTTTTGAAGCCTCGTCTACGCCGTCTTATAATATGAGTAATTGTGCAGTTGGAATCAATGAAATTAATATGGAGCTAGCTTCTCTTTCGGCATTTCCAAATCCTGTTAACGAAGAGTTAACTGTTACTTGTAGTGCAAATGCTGTTTTGCCAATTGAGGTTTTTAATGTTGTAGGTGAAGTTGTTTTAAAAGAAGAATTACATCAAACATTAAAAATAAATACCTCGACATTTAGCCAAGGTATTTATTTTTTGAGAGTAGTAAATGAACCGCGTTTTGCTTTAATTAAGTTTGTGGTTGCGAATTAATTAGAGCCATTAAAACTCATATCTATAAATGGGATCTATATCTCCTTTATCATCGTAAACGGCTTTTAGTTCTGTAATTAAACCACTATTTAAACCATATACCCAACCATGAATTTGCACACTTCTTCCATCGTGCCATGCTTTTTGAACGATTTTAGTTTCTGCTAAATGCTGTACTTGTTGTATAACATTTAATTCTGTTAATCTATCCGCTCGTTTATCTTCATCTTCAATATTGTCTAATTCAATTCGGTTTTTATTATAAACATCTTTAATATTTCTAAGCCATTTGTCTACCAAACCATATGTTTTATGAGTCATTGCCGCTCTTACACCTCCACAACCGTAGTGTCCACAAACAATAATATGCTTAACACCTAAAACATTAACAGCATATTCTAAAACGCTCATTAAGTTAAAATCGGTGTGAACAACCATGTTAGCAATATTTCGATGAACAAACATTTCACCACTTTCTGTATTTGTTACCTCATTAGCAGGAACACGGCTGTCGCTACAACCTATCCATAAATAATCGGGCTTTTGACCTAATGATGATTTTTTAAAAAATTCAGGATCATCAAATTTTTTCTCTAAGGCAAATCGTCTATTACCATCTATCAATTTTTGGTATATCTTATCCATAATTTCTATTATTTGTATTTAATAAGTTCTATTTCAATTTTTCTTTTTTGTGCTGTATTGATAAAGTCATCAATAACATCTTTAGCATCTCTATTCATTTTTTTGTTAATACTTGCATCAATGATTACTTTGCTTTCGGGTTGTATTAATCCAAAAAATTTAATTAAGTATCCTTTATTGAAAAAAGTAACATGTTGAGGTAATTTAATTAAGTAGTATAATTTTCCTTCTATTACCTCACTGTTTGATTCAAAGGACGATTTAATATTATCTCTAATGATAAATATAATTGCTACAATTAAACCAGCGCAAACACCCTTTAGTAAATCTGTAACCAACATTACGATGATAGTAATTACAAAAGGGATAAATTGTTCATATCCAAATTTCCACTGCTCTTTAAAAATGGCGAGCTTGGTTAATTTAAAGCCAGTCATAATTAAAATAGCAGCAAGGCAAGCGTTAGGTATTAATGCTAACAAATTTGGTAATAATAAAACACTTATTAATAGTAATGATGCATGGA
>SYEI01000090.1 GCA_005800865.1 Bacteroidota bacterium
AGGAACACGTGAAATATACACAGCAGTCATTATCACCTCATTAACCTTAGCGGCGGTATTTATGCCGGTTATTTTCTTAGAAGGATTTGTTGGGCGATTATTTAGGGAGTTTGGTGTTGTTATTGCCGGAGCTGTTTTAATTTCAGCATTTGTGTCTTTAACCTTAACGCCAATGTTAAATGCTAAGTTGGTAAGAAAAGATCACTCGAAACGTAGTAAATTTTATATTTGGTCGGAGCCATTTTTTGTTGGCTTAGATAATTGGTTTAAAAATTCGGTGACTAATTTTTTGAAAAAAAGACGATGGGCTTTTGTTATACTTTTTGTTTCTGGAGGAGCTATTTTCTTTTTTGGTTCACAATTAAAATCAGAATTATCCCCTTTAGAAGATAGAAACTGGTTACGAATGTTAGTAACCATGCCAGAAGGAACGTCATTTGAAGCAACAGATGCTACCATGGACAAAATATCTACTTTTGTAGGTGATTCAGTAGCTGAGAAATCAGTGTGCTTAACCGTAACTGCTCCTGGATTTGCTGGCTCTGGCGCTGTAAATACAGGTTTTGTGAGATTAGCTTTAACCCAATCAGAAGATAGAAAACGCACGCAAGATCAAATTGCGAATTACATTACAAAAAATTTATCGCAGTTCCCAGAAGGGAAAATCTTTGTGATTCAAGAGCAATCTATTTCTTCAGGTGGTGGACCAAAAGGTGCATTGCCAGTTCAGTTTGTTTTACAAAATAACGACTTCAATAAAATCAGAGAAAAATTACCTAAGTTTTTAGAGTTAGCCAATAAAAATCCTGTCTTTCAAGGCGTGGATGTGAATTTGAAATTCAATAAGCCTGAATTGATTATTGAAATTAATCGTGATAAAGCTAAAACAATGGGTGTAAGTATTGCTGATGTGGCTCAAACCATTCAATTAGCATTAAGCGGACAACGTTTTGGTTATTACATTAAAGGTGATAAACAATATCAAGTGGTTGGTCAGGTTAATAGAGAAAATCGTGATGATCCAAATGATATAAAAGATTTGTTTGTCAAAAACAGTAAAGGCGAAATGATTCAATTAGATAATATTATTACGGTTGTTGAAAGAAGTAGTCCGCCGCAATTGTATCATTATAATCGTTTTCAATCGGCAACAATACAAGCGGGTTTAGCGCCAGGCAAAACTATTGGTGATGGTATTGAAGAGATGAATAAAATATCAAAACAAATTTTGGATGATAGTTTCAAAACATCTTTAACAGGAGCTTCTAGAGATTTTGCCGAGAGTTCGTCTAATATTTTATTTGCCTTTTTGTTAGCATTAGTCTTAATCTATTTATTGTTAGCAGCGCAATTCGAAAGTTTTGTAGAGCCATTTATTATCATGTTAACGGTTCCAATGGCCTTATCAGGAGCATTATTCTCTTTATGGTATTTCAACGAAACACTGAATATTTTTAGTCAGATTGGAATGATTATGTTGATTGGCTTAGTTACTAAAAATGGAATCTTGATTATTGAATTCACTAATCAATTACGTGATAAAGGATTAACGACAACTAAAGCATTGGTTGCAGCTTCAACAGCAAGGTTACGTCCTATTTTAATGACGAGTTTAGCAACCATGTTGGGTGCGTTACCAATTGCCATGGCATTAGGTGCAGGTTCAGAAAGCCGAATGGGAATGGGAATCGTTATTATTGGTGGATTATTATTGTCGATGGTATTAACATTGTATGTTATACCTGCGATGTATTCGTTTTATATTAGAATGTCTATTTATTTTAAAAAGAAGAAAAATGCTTAAGAGAAATATACTATTTGCATATTTATTAGTTGCCGCTAGTTCCCTCGTTTTTTCTCAATCAGTGTTAACTGTTGATGAGGCCATTAAAATTGGACTAGAGAAAAATTATACTGTTTTAATAGTAAAAAATGAACAAGAGATTGCGAAGCTTCAAAATAATTTTGGTAATGCTGGTATGTCGCCAACGGTAAGTGTAAATGCCAATTTGAATTTAGCTAATATTAATTCCTATCAAGAGTTTAGTACCGGTATTATTCAGGAGAGAAACGGAGCGCAATCCAATAATACAGGAGCCTCCGTAAATGTTGGTTGGGTAATATTTGATGGATTAAAAATGTTTGCGGTTAAAAAAAGATTAGGCTTAAACGAACAGTTAACAGCTATCGAATTAAAACAGCAAATGGAGAATACGGTGTATGAAATTGTTTCGGCCTATTATTCTGTTGTTAAAACAAACGAATTAATAAAGGCGGCCAAACAAAATTTAAGTATTTACGAAGAACGAAAAAAATTAGCAAAGCTTAAATACGAAATAGGTTCTGATTCGAAAGTAGATGTGTTGCTGTCTCAATCAAATGAAAATAAGGCAAAGAGTGCTATTGTGCAATTAGAATTACAATTACTAAATGCTAAAACAAAATTAAATGTATTATTAAATAAGCCTGTAGACAATGATTTTAAAACGACTGATTCAATTATTGTCAATTATAATCCAAACATTGACGAACTTAAAAAAGAAGTCTCTAAATCAAACTCTTCTATTTTAATGTCAAAACAAAGCGAGTCTATTATTTCGCAAAGTATTAAAGAAGCGCGTTCCGCTAACTTACCTTTTGTTCAATTAAATGGCGCTTATAATTTTACACGTTCTCAAAGTCAGGCTGGTTTTGTGTTTTTAAATCGACAAGCTGGTTTAAATGCAGGCGTTACTGCAGGATGGTTACTGTTTAATGGAACTAAAAATAGTAAGTTGGTGAAGGAAAGAAATATAATATTTTTAAATCAACGTTATATGACTGAACAAACACAGTTGCAGGTTGATGCTCAGGTTTATAATAGTTATAAAACATATGAGTTAAATAAAACAATAGTTGACTTAGAGAAACAAAATTTAATAGATTCGAAGGAAGTGTTGAATGTGTCCATTGAACGTTATAAAGTGGGCAAAGCTAATTTATTAGAAACCATTGAAACTCAAAAGAATTTAGAAGATGCTCAAGTAAGATATATTGAGGCTTTATATGCTATTAAATTAGCGGAGACAGATTTATTGAGGGTTAATGGGAGTTTGGTGAAGTAGAGGTTTATCGAAAGATTTTAATATTTTGATAGCATTGTTTTTTGTAATATATTTATGAATGAGAATGTTTATAAATATCAAATTTATCTATATTATTTATTTTTTAGTGTTTTTTTCTCCTTCATTAAAAGCACAAAAGTTCGCATGTGATTCTCTTTCAAAAAGTGTAATTGAAGAATTAAACTCTTATTCTAAAACTGAATTTGAAAAATTAGTTAGATATAAGAAAATTGATCCTAAAAAAGCATACAATATCGCAACATATTTTCGATTAAATAAAGACACAAGTTATTTGTTTTGGTACACTAAGTTTATCCAACTAGTACAAAAGGAAATTAGTCATAATAACCTTGAATACATGACTGTTAATTATAAGAACAAGTTAGGGATTTCATATTATTTTTCAGAACGTTATCACGAAGCTTGTCTTTATTTAGCGAGCTCTTCTCAGAAATCATGTTTATATAATTAT
>SYEI01000091.1 GCA_005800865.1 Bacteroidota bacterium
AACAACATTGAGCTTTTGTTTAAAAGCTCAAACATCAATCACCCCAATTGAAAAAGATGTAATTGAAGTAACAGGTACCGCAGAAGAAGAAATAATGCCTGATGAAATTTATGTAAAAGTTGTTATTCGTGAAAAAATAGAATCTCGCGAAAAAGTAACCCTTGAGCAAATGGAAGAAAAATTAAAACAAGCAGTAACAACTGCGGGTGTTGATTTAAAAAACCTATCTATAAGCGATTTAAGTGCAGATTATATAAAATTAAAATGGAATACAAAAGATGTTATGTCGAAAAAAGAATACATCTTAAAAACAACAAACACCACTCAATTAAAATCTTTTTATAAAGAATTGGATAAAATTGATGTAGAAGAAGCCGAAATTTATAAAGTATCTCATTCCAAAATAGATAGTTTAAGAAAATCTTTACGTATTAAGGCAATTAAAGCCGCAAAAGATAAAGCAAGTTATTTAACAAATGCGATTAATGAAAGTATTGGAAAATGTCTACTTGTAAAAGAAGATACGAAATTCGAAAATAATCAGTCCAATAACAATCGAATATATGGAAGAGTAAACTATATGATAAGTAATAGCAGTTATGAAAGTTATGATAAATCGGGTAGTGAAGAAATTGGATTTAAAAAAATAAATATCACTTATTCAGTTTTCTGCAAATTTGAAATTAAACACTAACCTTACACTATACATTTTATGAAAAAATTCTTAGCATCAAAAGTATTTCGCGCAATATGGTCATTAGGCTTAGCAGCGCTATTATATTATATCACGCCTTCTTGCTTTAGCAAAACCACCATTGGTATTATTTTAGGAGTACTGGTTCTCATCGTCAATGGTTCTAGTTTACTTAATAAATTCCCCATCATTACGCATATTTCACGAATTGCCGTAGGTGGTTTATTTATTTTTTCGGGATTTATTAAAGCCAACGACCCATTGGGTTTTAGTTATAAATTACAAGAATACTTTGAAGTGTTTAAAGCTGATTCTGGTCTTGGTATCTTCGAAAGCTTTGCTCACATTGCCCTACCCTTAGCCATTTTATTATGCGTAAGCGAAATGGCTTTAGGTTTTATGTTATTAGTTGGCTACAAACGTGATTTAACTTTATGGTTGCTATTTACTCAAATTGCATTCTTTACGTTCTTAACTTTTTATTCGGCATGCTATAACAAAGTAACAACTTGCGGTTGCTTTGGCGACTTTTTAGTGTTAAAACCTTGGACAAGCTTTTGGAAGGACGTTGCTTTACTCATATTAATTGCACTTTTAATTTCGGGTAAAGAAAGTATTGATAATTTGTTTTCAGAAATGATCACAATGTCGCTAACAGCCATTGCAATCATTTTGTCTTTTGCTTTCCCAATTTATGCTTACCGTAATTTACCTCCTTTAGACTTTAGAGCATACAAAATTGGAGATAACATAAAAACCAACATGCAAGCTGGCGCTGATTATAAACCTGCTGAGTATGAGTCAGGATTTATTTATGAAAATCTAAAAACGCATGAGCAAAAACATTTTGATATGAAAAACTATCCTTGGGCAGATACTCTTAACTGGAAATGGGTTGCTACTGATAATATTTTAATTCATGATGCCATTAATCCTCCAAAAATTGTGGATTTCTCTATTACTAATTTAGATGGAGAAGATATTAAAGACAGTGTTTTAAATAATAAGGATTACATGTTTTTATTAATCTGTTATGATTTAACAAAAACCGAAGATGATGAAACACTACATGCTAAAATAAACGACTTATATAAATTAGCAGATGGTGAGCATATAAAAATGTTAGCCTTAACAGCTGGTGATGCTAAACAAATTGATGATTATAAACATAAACATCAAGCCATGTATGATTTTGCAAATGCTGACGGTATTGTATTAAAAACAATGGTAAGAGCTAATCCAGGATTAATTTTAATTAAAGATGGAACAGTTATTATGAATTGGCACCACAATAATTTTCCAACTTACAGCGATGTAAAACAGAAGTTTATGAAGTAATTCACTTTGAAAACACTTAAGCTCGCGCTCACATTTTACAGAGGTTTCTTTTTTGCATCTTTATGTATTACGTTTCTTTGCCTTGTTGTTTATAAAACTTGGCAAGCAATGCCTGTAATGTTGGTTGTTTTATTTTGGTCAAAAATAGTTAGTTATCTGTTTACCTTTTTTCATATTAAATATAACAAACGTAAAGAGTTTTATTATTATCAAGCCTTAGGAGTTTCAAAAACAGCGCTCTGGATGATTTCCCTGCTACTTGACTTTATCATATTTTCCGTTTCTATGTATATCACTAATCGTATATATCATGCATAAACTAGAAATTGATAGCGTGTTATTAGAATTTGATTTAAGAAAAGTCTTGTCCGATGTATATCTAAAATGTGAAACAGGTAAAATTACGGGCTTACTCGGACGTAACGGAAATGGGAAAACCTGCTTAATGAATATTATTTGTGGTAGTCTTGAACCGCAAAGTAAATCAATAAGATTTGATAATAGAACAATAGATATTCCTTTTAAAAGACCAGATCTATTATTGTATCTACCTCAATTTAATTTCATTCCCGAACACTTAACTATTAAAAGAATTTTTGATGATTTTGAAATAGACTTTAAGAGCTTCGAGAAGTTATTTCCTGATATTGGCGTTAATTATAAATCTCCAATTAAACATCTTTCTGGAGGACATAGACGTATTGTTGAAGTATTTGTAATCGCTAAATCTAAAACGCAATTTATATTATTGGACGAGCCCTTCTCCCATATTATGCCTTTGCACATTGAAAAAATGAAAGAGTTATTGGTGGAAGAAAAACAAAATAAGGGAATTTTAATGACAGATCATCTCTATCAACACATAACATCAATTAGCGATAGTTTATATGTTTTAACTAGCGGAAAGACACATCTCACAAAACATATTTCAGATATCGAAAAACTCGGTTATGCTAGAATTTAATTTTACGCTAAAAGATTACTTATTCTTCAATTTCTCATATTCTTTCTCAACAGAATCATGCTTTACAAATACGTAAGCTCCTAAAAAACTAAACATAATACCAATGCCCCATCCTAACATTGGGAATATTGGCCAAGGAACACCTGCGCTTTCTTCATTTCTATCCGTAAAATACCATAGCAACCACAAAAATGTATTAATAACAATATAGGTTGCTAAATGTCTTTTAAAACCTACACGTTTTTTAGCAAGTTTCCATAGTTCACGCTCTCTTTCTGTTTCCATAAAACTTATTTTTTAGTGGTACTATTTATTTTTTTTAGTTCTTTTTCTGTTTCTTCTTTTCCCCAAGATGGCGATAAAGACGATTCGGGTTTATAGATTTTTAATTTTTATAAAACTAATTCAAAAGCGGGCTTTGCTTTTTTTTCACCTCCACCTAAAGCAGGTGGTGTATTTAAAATAGCTTTTGCTTTTACAAAATGTGCTCTAGGATTTGCCTCATTTAACTTCACCGCTTCCATTGCAAATTTAGTGGCCATAGCTCCGTATTTTTGTCCGCGTTGAGCTTTATTTACATTAATGCGAGCAGCTGCAATCATTGATTTTAAAACAAAAATTTCTGAATTATTTTTACTCAAGGAATCTGCTTTTCTAGAGAACGCTTCTGCTTTATCACACCATTTATCAATTTCATTCTGAGGTTTTTCAAATGCAGCTAACGCATTACACAAGCCTGCATAATAAAAGGCTGACCACTCTTTTTTTTCGGTTATTGCTAATTTCTCAAAACAAGTGGCCGCATATATAAAATCACTGGCTGTTTTCGCAGATTCAAATAAAGACAAATCTTTTTTAAATGATTCTTTATAAGCCGCACTTTGTGAGACAGTAATTAACGGTGCAAATACCAAAACCAAACAAATATGACAAATTTTATATTTTATCTTCACAACACAAATATAAGCTAGTTTTACGCTATATGACGGGTTTAACTGCAGTTTGATAATATAAATGATGGCTTTAGGCGACTAAATAATGTTAATATTTTGTTATTAACTAAAATAGTATTACCTTTGCCCCGCAATTAGATTTAATATTTGCATCCAATACATTGTGAACGCGCCTACGTCGGGCTATAAAATGTTCACAGCTACTGCGGAAATTAAATCTTAGTTAGCAGCTAGTAATAATAATTTAAACAAAAACAAATGACATTTCAAGAATTAGGCTTGGAGCCAATGCTCCTAAAAGCCGTGACCGAGATGGGCTTCGAAAATCCTACGCCTATCCAAGAACAAACTATTCCTCAGTTGAAGGATAAATCTACCGACATGGTAGCCCTTGCACAAACAGGAACAGGAAAAACTGCAGCATTTGGCCTGCCTTTATTAATGAAGTTAGATTTAAACTCTCGCTTCACTCAGTCTTTAATTTTAGCACCAACTCGTGAGTTATGTGTTCAAATCAGTAAAGATTTAATTAACTATTCAAAATTCCTTAACGGATTAAGAGTAACTGCTGTTTACGGTGGAGCGCCAATCATGTCTCAAATCCGTGATATTAAAGCTGGTTCTCAAGTAATTGTTGCAACTCCAGGTCGTTTAATCGACTTAATTGAGCGTAAAGCTATCGACTTATCTCATGTAGATGTAGTTGTATTAGATGAAGCTGATGAGATGTTAAACATGGGTTTTAAAGATGATTTAGATCAAATTTTAAGCAATACACCTCCAACTAAAAATACATGGTTATTCTCTGCTACAATGCCTCGCGAAGTTGAGCGTATTGCAAGTAAATACATGGAATCTCCTTTAGAAATTTCTGTAGGTAAAAAGAATCAAGGTGCTGAAAACATTCAACATATTTACTACACAGTAAATCAACGTGATCGTTACGCAGCTTTAAAACGTATTGCAGATTTTTACCCAGATATATTTGGTATTGTTTTCTGTCGTACAAAAGCAGAAACTCAAGATGTAGCTGATCAATTAATTAAAGATGGCTATAATGCTGATGCATTACATGGCGATTTATCTCAAGCGCAACGTGATTTAGTAATGAAACGTTTCCGCAGCCACACGCTACAAATGTTAGTTGCAACCGATGTGGCTGCTCGTGGTATTGATGTTAATAATGTAACTCACGTAATCAACTATAACTTACCTGAAGAAGCAGAAAACTACACGCACCGTTCGGGTCGTACTGGTCGTGCTGGTAAAACAGGTATCGCTATTGCAATCGTTACTCCTCGTGAAGTAAATAAAATTCGTGATATCGAACGTATTATTCAAAATACATTTACTAAAGCGGATGTGCCAGATGGAGTTGCAGTTTGCGAAAAACAATTATTCCATTTAGTTCATAAATTACATAATGTAGAGGTAAAAGACGACGAAATCGAAACTTACCTTCCAAAAATTTATGATGAATTAAAAGATTTATCAAAAGAAGAATTAATTAAACGTTTTATTTCTGAAGAGTTTAATCGTTTTTATGCGTACTACCAAAATTCGCAAGATTTAAACATTGGTAATGATGGAAACAATGGTAAAACAACTCGTTTCTTCATGAACATGGGCGAATTAGATGGATTTAACCGTAATTCTATCAAAGATTTCTTAGTGGAGATTTCTGGTATCAATGCTCGTGTTATTTTCAATGTAGATGTTAAAAATTCATTCTCTTTCTTTGAAACAGAAAACAAACATGTGGATGAGTTCTTAGCTTTAAACAAAAAAGGAATTGAATTTAATGCTCGTGTTATTTCTTTTGAAGTTTCTAAAGCAAAACCTTCTGGCGGATACGGTGAAAAACGTTCTTACGGTGGTGGTTCAAGAGAAGACTGTCGCCGTTCTTACGGTGGCGGTGGCGGCGGAGAACGTCGCTCATACGGTGGAAATCGCGAAGGTGGTGGAGAACGTAAATCTTATGGTGGTGGAGAACGCAAAACTTACGGTGGTGGCGAAAGCCGTTCTTACTCAGGTGGTGGCGAACGTCGTTCATCTTATGGTGGAAACAAAGAAGGTGGAGACCGTAAACCATTTAACCGCGAAGGTGGTTCTGGTGGTGGCGAAAGACGCTCTTTTGACAAACCAAGTGGAGAAAGATCTTTTAGCGGAAACCGCGAAGGAGCAGAACGTAGAAAGCGTTTTACTAAATAAATTTAGATAATTTGGACGCAAGTATATTATTTTTTGAAAAAAACCTACTATTTTTTGTAGGTTAAAAAAGAAATACTATATTTGCGTCCCTATTTTAAGGGATAACATTTAAAGATTATACAACATGTCACGTATTTGTCAATTAACAGGTAAAAAAGCGATGAAAGGAAATAATGTTTCTTTCTCGAACGCTAAAAGCCGTCGTCAGTTTAAAGTAAACTTAAAAACTAAAAAGTTTTTTGTTCCTGAAACTGGAGAATGGGTTGTTTTACGCGTATCTACATCAGCTATCAAGAATATTAATAAAAAAGGAATTTTTGCTTGTTTAAAAGAAGCTGTAGAAGGCGGAATTTTAGCTTAATTCAATAAATAACAGAAGAAAATGGCAAAGAAAGGTAATAGAATTCAAGTAATTTTAGAGTGCACTGAGCACAAAGACAGTGGTAAACACGGGACATCTCGTTACATTACTACTAAAAACAAAAAGAACACTCCTGATAGAATTGAGTTAAAAAAATACAACCCAATTTTAAAGAAAATGACTG
>SYEI01000092.1 GCA_005800865.1 Bacteroidota bacterium
AAGATCCAAATTATTGCTATTAGTTATTTAAAGTAGTCTCCCCTCTCTGGAGGAGATGGCTCGGGGGTGAGGATTCGACCACTTACCAATCAAAACCAACCAGTTACAAAGTCGGCCTCTTTTTTTAATAAAAACAGCCAATATTTGTAGAAAAATGGCGTACTTAGACAAATAGAAACATTACAAACATTAACAAAAAGATAGTATTAGATTATTGCTATTTAAAAACCTTTTTATTATGTTTGGCGTCATTCTAAAAACTAGAAACTAACTAAAAAAACAACAATTATGAGTAACAAAAAAACATCAGGCGGTTTTCCATTAATCGTTTCAGCAATTGCTATCGTTATCTGTTTAGTAATCGGTATCGTAGTTTATAAATTTGTATTAGGAGATCCAGGTAATTTTGATGCCGAAGGTCCAGAAAAAGGTCATCCTCAAAACTTCTTTGGTATTATGTACAAAGGTGGATTCATCGTACCTATCTTATTAGGAACATTATTTACTGTATTATGCTTTTTCTTTGAGCGTTTAATCACTATTCAAAAAGCAAACGGTGCTGGTGGTACTGAGAAATTTGTTGCTAAAATTAAAGAATTAATTGCTGCTAAAGATTTAGACGGTGCTATTGCTGCTTGCGATAAGCAAAAAGGATCTTTAGGAAATGTTGTTCGTGAAGGTTTAGTAAAATACCAATTCGTACAAAACGATAATACAATGGATAAAGAATCTAAAGTAGCAGCTATCTCTAAAGCATTAGAAGAAGCAACTGCATTAGAATTACCAATGTTATCTAAAAACTTAAGCGTTATTTCTACTTGTGCTTCTATTGGTACCTTAGTTGGTCTAATCGGAACGGTTGTAGGTATGATTCGTGCCTTCGGTGCATTAGCTGCAGCTGGTACTCCTGATACAGCAGCATTAGCAACTGGTATTTCTGAAGCCTTAGTAAATACATTAGTAGGTATCTTATCTTCTGCTTTAGCAATTATTTTCTATAACTTCTTCTCTAACCGTGTAGATCAAATTACTTACGCAATGGATGAGGCTGGTTTCTCTATTATTCAAGAGTTCCAAACTTCTGGAAAATAATTTTTAATTCTTTTATGGAATTAAACAATAAATTTTATCTATTAATTAAGTAAAAACAATAAGACATGGGAAAGATAAAAGTTGCAGCTCACGCTCCATCTATTGACATGACGCCGATGGTGGACTTAGCCTTCTTGTTGGTTACCTTCTTTATGCTTACCGCATCCTTTCGTATGGCTGAGCCTGTGATTGTAGATCCACCGTCTTCTGTATCTGATAAAACATTACCTGAAAACACTGTATTAGTAACAGTTGATAATAATGGTCGTGCGTTTTTTGGAGTAGGAAATGGGGAAGCAAGAACAAATACTTTAGCTAAAATGAGCGAGAAGTATGGTGTTAAATTCAACGCTGATCAAATCAAAAAATTTGGTGGTTTATCAAGTTTTGGTGTTGAAATTAAAGACTTGCCTAGATACTTGGATGCTACAGAAGGCGAAAGATTAAAGTTTCAACCACAAAAAGGTGTGCCTTTAGACTCATTGAATAATCAATTAAAAGACTGGATTAATATTTCGGCTACTGAATTGAATGTTATTTATATGAGAAATAAAGAAAAAGCTGATGGTTCTGGACAAGAATTTAAAGGGGAAAAACCTCGTTATGCCATTAAAGCAGATGCGAAAGCAAAATACATTTATGTAAAAGATGTATTTAAAACCTTTACAGATATGAAAATTTACACCTTTAATTTGATTACATCAATGGAAGGTGGAGCATCTGTTCCGGCAGCTCCGGCAGCAGCAGCTCACTAATAAATATTAACTAATTAAAACAAATTTAACATGGCAGAAATAGCAGAAAGCGGCGGCGGCGGGCATGGTAAAGGCGGTAAAAAACGCGCCAAGAAGCAGAGTACCCGCGTGGATATGACTCCAATGGTAGATTTAGCGTTCTTGTTATTAACGTTCTTCGTTTTAACATCAACCTTTAGTAAACCAAAAAGTATGGAGTTAAGCTTACCAGCTGAACCACCACCAAATGAAAAGCCTCAAGAAGTAAAAAACGGTGTGACGTTTTTGTTAACTAAGGATGATCGTATTTTTTATTATGCTGGTCAGTTTTATACGGCTGGTAACGAAAAAGGTATGCCTCCAACAGAGTTAAAAGAAACTAACTTTAGTTCAGAGGGGTTACACAAATTGCTAATGGAGCAAAATAAATGGGCTAATGATGAGATTGAAAAATTGAAAGCTCAAAACAAAGCTAAAACCTTATCAGATACAGCCTTTAAACGTATGGCAGTTGATAAAACTGCAGATATAAAGGCAATAACTGCTTTAATTAAAACTGACGATCAAGCAACGTATAAAAATGCGATTGATATGTTAGATGAATTAAAAATCTGTAACGTAGGTAAGCGTGTGTTGGGTGTTGAGATGATGGCAACTGAGTATGCATTATTACAAGAAAAAATAAAATAAGTATGACAGCAAATTGGAATAACGTAGTAGACGACTCCAGAAACGATATCGTTTTTGAAGGTCGAAACCAAGAGTACGGTGCTTATGAATTACGCCGTAGATACAATTGGACAGTTACTATAATATTAGCTTGCATGATTGGTACTGTAGTACTAGGAATGGGAATTAAGTTAGTATTAGGGATGAAAAGCGACGATTTGGAAAAAGAAACAGTATTGGATATGACCACTATTGACTTAACTCCACCGCCAGCTGACAAAAACGAACCACCGCCACCGCCACCGCCCCCGCCACCTCCCGTAATGGAAACGGTGAAGTTTGTGCCTCCGGTAATTAAGGATGATGCGGTTGAAACAGATCCACCACCACCACAAGAAAAATTAGCTGAAACTAATGTTAGTACAGTTACTCAAGAAGGTGATGGAGATGCGGTTGTTGTTCCAACAGAAGGAAATGGCAATGGCGTAGTTGAAGAAAAAGCGCCAGAAATCTTTACAGTAGTAGAAGAGATGCCAGAATTCCCAGGTGGAGCAATGGAAATGATGAAATACATTCAAAAAAACATTCAATACCCTCAAATGGCTAAAGAAGCTGGTTTAAGTGGTAAATGTTTCTTGAAGTTTGTTGTTAATGGAAGCGGAAACATTACAGATGTTACTGTGTTAAAAGGTGTACCAGGATGCGGAGAATGCGACAGAGAAGCAATTCGAGTTGTAAAATCAATGCCAAACTGGAAAGCTGGAAAACAAAATGGTAGAGCTGTATCAGTGTTCTTTAACTTACCAATCAATTTCCAATTAAAATAATATAAAACTCATTATAAAAATCCCCTCTTCCAAAAGGCTGAGGGGATTTTTTTTACGCTTCGACTGAGTTTATCCTGAGCGAAGTCGAAGGACTCGACGTGACAAAATATAAACTAATATGATAAAAAAATCTCCAACAGAAATGATAAACCTGGTGTTTAGTGGCATGATGGTTTTACTAACCTTTACTGGCGCCATTGTATTTTTCTTTACCGATTTATTAAGCGATAAAGCATTTGGTAGCAAGCGTATTGTTTTAGGTGTTGTTTTCCTTGCATATGCCATATATCGTTCATACAGAATGTATAGTGCTTATAAACCAAAAGAACAATCATAGCACATATAATACTAGCTCCGTAGGAGCGACATGTTAATACACTTTGGCCTCTGAAATTAATGACACTGGCCGAAGGGAAAAAACATCAAACAACAAAAAGGCTCTGCAAATATGCAGAGCCTTTTAAATTCTATTTTTTCTTTTTAGATTTAGGCTGTTTTTATTTCCCAGCAGGGCTTTTGAAAAATTCCACTTGCTTTTTATTATTTGGGTCTAAATCTTTTACAATCGTAAAA